>JAGPIU010000058.1 GCA_018054805.1 Paludibacter sp.
CGTCTATCATTTTGAGTTTAAGCTCAACGCCTACGGGCAAACCATTGGTGACTTTTAGCACCAAAATAGCGTTGTCAATATAATCCTGATTCAGAATTGAATCGAGATTCAGATCAGGGATAGTGTCTTTAAATTCTACGTAAGTGCCTGCACTGAATCGAAGTGGGATTTTTAGCTCAAATTTCACGTCGATTTTGGGTTTCGGAATGATAAAGTCAGGATCTTCTCTTAATTCATTGGTAAGTCTGAATTTATAGTCTAATTTGTTTGGTAATAATTTATTGTCGAACAGGCGGTGAATTTGTCCCGAATCCTTGTCGATGGTGTAAACCGTAGTGGCTGATGCCCCGTATTCAGGTGCCGAATTGATAATGATTTTTGTTGAATGCTGGTTATTTCTGAATTGAGCATACACAGTATCGTAATCTGCTTCATCCTTGCGGTAAGCTTTCAGATAATCTAAATTTACGCCCAACTTCATTCCCACGTTGTTTGTAACTGTAAGCTTCAATTCAGGATCTGAGAATTTGAATAAGCCTTCGGGTAAATCTTTTTGAAAGTCTCCCAGGTCAACGGATTCAATTTGAGCTTCGTTTGAAACTGTTGGTTTAAAGAAACCATAAGCCACTTTCATGTCAAAGTCCGAAATGTCGAGTTTGAAACTTACGCTCGATGCGGGGGAGGCAATCACAGGCGAGTTGCCGGTAGTAATGTCAAGTACAATGCGTAAAGGGATACTTGAACTGGCATTGTATGTACGCATTGTAAAAGGTGATAATTCAATTACGTGCTCGGTGCCGAAAGATGTAGGGGTATGCACAATGTTTGTGATGGTCGGATTATCAAAAACAATCTTTTGTTCCGGAAATGAAAGTGTAACTTTTACATTTTCCGGATTAATGTCCAGATTTGATTTGTTGAGAGTGACTTTAAGTTTTGCTGAATTTACCCTTACATAATCAACTCTTTGGTCGAGTGGGTTAGTGTTGAGTCCAAGTTCCAGAATTTCTTCAAATGGAAATGAAATGCTGAAGTTACCGGGAATGGGAGTGATGGTGTTGGGTGAGGGTTGCAGCGTTTTTTCGATAGGCACAGTATTCAGATTCATTTTGTATTCTCTGATATCCCACGACAGTGTATCACTATATTCTACAAAAATGTCCGACCCTTCGGAATTTATAAAGTCTACAGAATCTAACTGATTCAGAATGTCTTCCAGTGTTAAGGTGGCTTCGCCCAATGGAAGAACAAGCGATTGGTCAATTTTCAGATTGTCGCCCAGATTCTCCCAGTCGACTTCTGTGGTGCAAGCTCCGAAAAGGAAGGCAGCCAACGTGAAACCGCTGAGATACTTAAATACAGTTTTTCTTTTCATAACACATTTTTTTTTGTGCAGTCGGGTGTAAACAGATGAGGCACATCCACTGCGGATTATACTTTTTGCGAATTTGCGTATTTTAAAAGTCTGGTAGATGTTTGTTTAATAATTGTTGAAATTATACGCAAATATAAAGTAAAACATTAAAAAACAGAAAAAGTTCTGATCTGAATGTCAAAACATCTAATAGAATTTAATATTTTCTGCACAAAAGTGAGAAAAGTGTGATATGTATGCGGAAATTATGCAGAAATAGGTTTCGGGCTTATTTCTCTTTGCTTTCTTCTGGGAAATTTATCAGAAATACAGTTTCTGACGAACGGGTAAGTGCGGTGTAAAGCCAACGGTAAAAATCGGTGTTCATCTGTTCTTCATTCACCATACCCGGGTCAATAAATACTTTTTTCCATTGTCCGCCCTGGGCTTTGTGGCAGGTTACCGCATATGCAAATTTTACCTGAAGCGAATTAAAATATTCGTTTTCATAAATTTTTTTTACAAGCGCTTTTTTGGTTGTGATTTCGGGATAATCCTCGGCTACAGCCTCAAAAAGTTTTTGCGTCAACTCGTTGGCCTGAGCAGGTGTTTCGCTTTGAAGAATATCGAGCCAAAGGCGTGCATCAATTTCCCACTCGTAGTCGAGCGAGCGGAGTGTAGCATCGAGAAAACGAAAGCCATATATCTCGTGATGCCGGCGAACTCTTACGACTTCAAGAATATCACCGTTGGCAATGAAGTCGATTTCTTTGTAGGGTTTGTTCCAGAAATAATTATTTTTAGTAACCATCAGCAGATCGCCATTGCCAATCTCATCTTCTTTCATCAGTACGCGGTTGCGCACTCCGTTGTTATAAAGGTTGGCTCTTTTGTTCGATCGGGTCACCACTATGGTGTCTTCCATGCCTACTCCGTTGTACGAACGCTGTATTTCGTCGATTAAATCCATGCCGCTGATATGTTTGATGTCGGCAAACTGACGTGTTTCAAATACAGGAAAGCCCTGAATGGGATTTTCGGAGCTTATGTGTTCGCGTATACGGGTGGCATTGTGCAAGATGCCGCTTTCGAGTGCCTGACGAACCACGTGTGTAAGGGTAAATTCATGAACTCTGAGTCCGTAGCCCGCAAGTTTGTCTTTTTCGAGTGCGGGGCTGTGAGGCTGCATTACGGGCGGAAGCTGTGCTGTGTCGCCTAAAAGTAGCAAACTGCAACCATCACCGCTATACACAAATTCAATAAGGTCGTCGAGCAACCGTCCGGAGCCAAAATCGCTGTCGGTGCCGGTGTTCGAAATCATCGAAGCTTCATCGGCTATAAAAAGTGTATTGACATGTAGATTGTCGGAAAGTTGAAAGCGAAATTCCGACATGGACTTTTGGCGATATATTTTTTTATGAATGGTAAATGCCGGAAATCCGGAATAGCCGGAAATTACTTTGGCTGCACGTCCGGTAGGTGCAAGCAGCACTGTTTTTTGTTTCAAACCATTGAGAGCTCTTACCAATGCGCTTATGACTGATGTTTTTCCCGTTCCGGCATAACCTTTCAACAGAAAGATTTTCTCAGGATCGGGCGACATCATAAACTCTCCCAATAATTGCAGTAAAACGGCTTGCTGATCGGTTGGTTCGAAGGGGAGCTCGTTGCGGATGGCTGTGGCGATATAGTCGTGTAACATATATGCAAAGATAGCAGATTGTAGTGGTTTGAAAAATGATAAAACAAAAAAAGAGATACGAACTTAATCATATCTCTTTTTCAGTGAGCGAAAGACGGGGCTCAAACCCGCGACCCTCAGCTTGGAAGGCTAATGCTCTATCAACTGAGCTACTTTCGCAATTTAATGTGATAATGTGGTAATATGAAAATGTGATAATTAAATATGCATTTTATCTGCACATCAACATATCAACTCATTATCTCATCGTTTTTTGTGGGCAGTGAAGGATTCGAACCTCCGAAGTCGAAAGACAGCTGAGTTACAGTCAGCCCCAGTTGGCCACTTTGGTAACTGCCCCCTTGTTTTGCGGTGCAAAGATAGTGTTTTGCCCCGAAACTACCAAATAATATTTGCCATTTTTATTGCTGTAATTGCAGCTTCCACGCCTTTATTTCCATGGATTCCGCCGGCTCTGTCAAGTGCCTGTTGTAAAGTGTTTGTAGTGAGTACTCCAAATATAACGGGGCAACGACCCGAACGGGCATTGAGTTTCGAAATTCCATAAGTCACTCCCTGGCAAACATAGTCGAAATGCGGAGTATCGCCCTGAATTACGCATCCAAGTGTAATGATGGCTGAGTATTTTTGTACTTTCCGGTTGTCAATTTCGCAAAGATAGTCGTCGCTGAATTCCTTGGCAGCATAAGTAAGTTCGAAAGTGCCGGGTACATGCACTACATTAATGTTGCCGGCTTTTACACCGTGCGATACCAAAGTGTCGAATGCGCCTTTGAGTAAAGCATGTGTGATTTCAGGATTCCAGTCGGCCACCGCAATGGCATATTGTTGTTTCGAAAGAGTGAGGGCGTCGGGTAGTTGGTCAGCATCGTATTCCGACAAGTTTTGATATTGAGTAGCCATTACAGTAAATTTTTAAATGTGATGATTTATATAATAAAAAAAGCTACTTCAACCGGAAGTAGCTTTTTTATTTTATTTATGCAGTTTTCCGGGATTTATTTTTGTACCCTTGCAATGTATTTTTCTATATCGGCAGCTTCCTGACTACGTGGATATTCGTCTTTAACTTTGGTGTAGCTTTCGAGTGCTTTTTCGGTTTTTTTCAACGATTCGTAAGCGATACCAGCTTTTTTCAGATAAACAGGGCTTAATACTTTGTTTTTGGCGCCAGCAGCTTTTTCGAAATAGCTGATGCCTTTTTCAGTTTTTCCAAGCTCTACATAAGCATCGCCAATAAGTCCGACTACCGAAGTAGTGAAATAGCTGTCCTCACCATCGAACTGCGAAAGGTATTTAATCGCATTGTCGTACTGACCCAGTTTGTAATATGAAATACCTGCATAAGCAGTGGCCAGATTGCCAGAAGCAGTAAGGTTGTATTCTGAAGCAATTTCTTTAAAACCAATTACATCGTTACCATTACCATTGAGTGCGATGTTGAATGAGTCGGTTGCAAAATATGTTTGAGCCTTGGCCATCTCGTTTTGAGCTTCAATTTCGAGTGGTTCGAGATAGAAATTTTTGACAGCTAACACTGCCAATACTACCAATACCACAGCGGCCACAGCCATTAAAAGTTGTTTCTGGTATTTTTCGATAAATGCTTCCGATGCGGTTAATGCATGTTCTACATTTTCTAATTCATCGTGTTTTTTTTCTTCTTTTTTCGACATAAGATGAAAGTAATAAGATTATTGTCTGTTAAATTCGCAAAATCAGTGGGCAAAATTAGGGATTTTTATTCAGATACCGAAATTTTAGGCTTCCTTTTTTAAATTATGTCGGTACTTTTTTTGTTTTTTCTGAAAGGAGAAAAATATTTTCGTTTTTAACTATAAAATATGCTCTGAACTGAACATTATTATAATGAAAAGTATTATATTTGCAGCATAAGAAACGAACCGCATTGTCTGAGATTGGAAAACTCAACACTAATGAATTAACGAGTAATGCGGGTTTTCAATGGCGGGCTGCACCTTCGGGTTTTCGTTCAGACGAAACGGCAGATTACAAAGAAAACCAGTGTCTCAAATCCTGTCAACAGGAGTTTTCTCAACAAATGCAATGCGGTTTTTTCTTTTAAAAAAACATTCCCCGAATTTTCAGGGAATGTTTTTTTGTTTTAAGTCCTTAGCGCATAACAAATCAAGGATATTTTCAATTGTTTGTTTTTGCTTTGTAAGCCAGCGCATACATTTTCATTTGCTTAACCATTGCAACCAATCCGTTCGAACGGGTAGGAGAGAGATGTTCTTTTAGTCCGATTTTATCAATAAAGTAAAGCTCGGTGTTGATAATTTCGTCGGGAGTATGTCCCGAAAGTACCTGTATCAGCAGAGAAACAATTCCTTTTACCAGAATAGCATCACTTTCGCCCTGAAAGGTAATAATGCCGTCGTTCATTTCGGCATTGAGCCATACACGACTCTGACAACCGGTAATTATGTTTTGCGGCGTTTTATGCTTTTCGTCGAGAGGCTCGAGCGAGTTTCCCAAATCAATGAGTAAAGCGTATTTGTCCATCCAGTCGTCGAACTGACCGAATTCTTCAATAATATTTTCCTGAATTTCGTTGATAGTCATCTTTTTATTTACAATTTAGTCATTTACAATTTACAATTTTTTCTATATCATCACATCATCACATCATCGCATCATCACATCAACTCAGCATTGCCACTACTTTTTTGAGTGCAGCCACAAAGATGTCAATTTCTTTTTTTGTGTTGTAAAATGCGAATGAAGCCCTGACTGTGCCCGGAATGCCGAGTGAGTCGATAAGCGGTTGAGCGCAATGATGCCCGGTGCGAACAGCAATGCCAAGTTTGTCGAGCAACATGCCTATGTCGTAAGGATGTATGTCGTTAACTAAGAATGATATAACCGAACTTTTGTTTTGCGCGTTGCCAATAATTCTCATTCCCACAATTTCTCTGAGTTTTTCGGTAGCATACATCAATAATTCGTGTTCGTAAGCAGCAATATTGTCAATGCCAATGTTCGAAACATATTTCAACGCTTCGGCCAGTGCTGTAGAGCCGATATAGTCGGGTGTGCCTGCTTCGAATTTGAATGGCAGTTCGTTGTAAGTGGTTTTTTCGAAACTTACAGTCGCTATCATTTCGCCTCCACCCTGATAGGGGGGAATGGCATTGAGCCATTTTTCCTTGCCGTAAAGAACTCCAATTCCTGTAGGGGCGTATATTTTATGGCCCGAAAAAACGTAGAAATCGGCATCGAGTTCTTTTACATTTACCGCAATGTGTGGCACGGCCTGCGCACCATCGATAAGTACCGGTGTATTGTTGGCATGAGCAAGTGCAATAATTTCCTTTACAGGGTTTATTGTGCCCAGCACATTCGATACATGAGTGACTGATACCAGTTTTGTGCGCTCACTAAGCAAATTTTTGTAAGCGTTTAAGTCGAGTTCGCCGGCTTCGTTGGCAGGAATGACGCGCAAAGTCATTTTTTTTCGTTCGCAAAGCATTTGCCAGGGCACAATATTGGAGTGATGCTCCATAACTGACACAATTATTT
>JAGPIU010000059.1 GCA_018054805.1 Paludibacter sp.
TGCCGGTGCACGAGGACATCAAAAGGCGTACGGGCGACTACAAACTGTATATCGAAAACTACAAGCAAACCATCCGCAATCTGGCTGCCTGCGATATTCGTATCGTGACTTACAACTTTATGCCGGTGCTCGACTGGACCCGCACCGATCTGGCTTACGAACTGCCCGACCGCTCGCGTGCACTTTATTTCGAGATGGCTGCTTTTGTGGCTTTCGACCTTTACATTCTGAAACGTCCCGGAGCTGAGAACGACTATACTGTGGATCAGATTTCGAAGGCCAAAGCCCGTTTTGATAAAATGAGCGATAAGGAAATTGCAACCATTACGCAGAATATTATTGCAGGTTTGCCGGGCGCAGAGGAAAGCTTTAACCTTACTCAGTTTCAGGCAGCACTCGATGCTTATAAGGATATCAACGACACGGAGTTACGCAACAATCTGTTTTATTTTATCAATGAAGTGGCTTATGTGGCCGAAGAAGCGGGTGTGGTGCTGGCTATTCACCCAGACGATCCACCGCGTGCACTTTTCGGTTTGCCACGAATAGTCAGCAATGCCGATGATATCCGCAAACTGTTTAGCGCAGTGCCGCTCAAAGCCAACGGACTTTGCATGTGTACAGGTTCGCTGGGCGTTTCGGCCGATAATCACATTGCTGAAATGATCCGCGAATTTGGCGACAGAATTTATTTTGCACATTTACGTGGTACCAAACGCAGTGCCGATGGCGATTTCTACGAAGCCGATCACCTCAATAGCGATGTGGATATGTACGAAGCCATGAAAGCTTTGCTGGTGGTGCAATATACCTACAAACGCAATATCCCGGTACGCCCCGATCACGGTCATCAAATGCTCGACGATTTGCACAAAAAGACCAATCCGGGTTATTCAGCCATTGGTCGCCTGAAAGGACTTGCCGAGCTTCGCGGACTGGAAATGGGAATTTCGAGAACTTTGTTTTAAATCAGTTTCGCTATAAATACAACTAATGGTTCACATTTCAATTGTAAGTTGTAAATGAATAAATTGTAAATTAAAAAGATATGATAACACTTAAATCCGATTTTAAATACTCGCTGATGGTAGCCACCAGCATGGGCATTCGCATTACGCCGGTGAACGGACAGCCGGTACACAGCAGTAAACTGTTCGAAATGCAGGCCACAAGTGCCGAAACCAATGTGGCAAGCATAGCTTCGCACTTGGGACTTCCGGTGAAAGTACTTACCACTTTTGTAAAGGACAGCCCCATTGCACAACTTATAAAAGCAGATCTTAGAGCCCGTAATATGGAATTCGAAGGGCCTGAAGTAGCTCAGGGCGATCCGTGGGGATATCGTCATCAGTTTAATATTGCCGACAGTGGGTTCGGAACACGCGGGCCACGTGTGCTCAACGACCGTGCCGGAGAAGTGGGACGCACGCTGAATGTGAAAGATTTCGATCTCGAAAAACTTTTCGTAAAAGAGGGCGTTCAAATATTACATCTTTCGGGGCTGATTGGAGCGCTTTCGCCCGAAACAAGTGAGTTTTGTCTGCAACTGGCTCGGTACGCAAAAAAAACAGGAACGCGCATTTCGTTCGACCTGAACTATCGTGCTTCCTTCTGGAAAGGACGCGAAAAAGAGTTGCGGGAAATATTTACAGAAATTGCTTCTGTATCGGATATTCTGATTGGTAATGAAGAAGATTTCCAGCTTTGTCTGGGTGTTGAAGGTCCTGAAGCTGGTGGAAAAGGCATCGAAGCCGAAATTGAAGGTTTCAAAGCCATGATCAACCGTGTGAAGGCGGCTTTCCCGAATGCTTCGGTGTATGCCACCACATTGCGAGAAGTGATTAGTGTGAACGAACATATGTGGGGCGCTATTATGCTCCAAGGCGACGATTGGCAGGTGATTATGCCACGCAAAATTAATGTGCTCGACCGTATTGGCGGAGGCGATGGATTTGTGGGCGGACTGCTTTATGCCATTCTGAAAGGCTGGCCGGCTGAACAATGGCCACAATTCGGTTGGGCTTCGGGCGCGTTAGCCACCACATTCCTGACCGACTACGCACAACCAGCCGACGAAGAGCAGGTATGGAGCGTGTGGGGTGGAAATGCGAGAGTGAAGCGATAAATTCATTTACCATTTTTTCATTTACCATTTACTATTAAAGCTATGACTACAGATGAGCTGAAAAAGAGGTTAAAGGTATTTGCATTGAGAATTATTAAATTATCCGAAAGTTTACCAAATACAAAAGCTGGTCAAACATTGGGTAATCAAATAATTCGCTCAGGAACATCACCTGGTGCGAATTACCGTTCAGCATGTTTAGGTAAATCCGAAAAAGATTTCCTGAATAAATTGAAAATGGTAGAAGAGGAATTAGATGAAACTCTTTACTGGTTGGAATTAATTATCGAATCAGGAATGATGAAAGAGGAATTACTAAAAGATTTAATGCATGAAAATCATGAATTATTGAAAATTATTGTAAGCTCAATTACAACGACAAAGAAGAAGTTGAATTCAGCTAATAAATAGTAAATGGTAAATGAATAAATAGTAAATATAAAATTATGATTTATTTTGAAAGTGGTTCAATTTATCAGGAGTTTTCTTCCGATGATCTGAAAAAAGGTCTTTTTGAAGCTTTGGAGAAAATGGGAAAGAAGCACAAGGTGCTTGCTATTCCGCCTGACTATACACGTTTGCCGAGCAGGGCAGGGGAGTTAACCGAATATGCATGGCAGTTTTACGGCGATGCAATGACCGATGTGCTTCCGGCGCTGGGGACGCATTCGCCCATGACGCCGCATCAGATTGAACATATGTTTGGTACGTTGCCTGCTTCGCTTATTCGTGAACACGACTGGCGCAACGATGTGGTGACGCTCGGACAAGTGCCTGCTGAGTTTGTAAAGGAAGTTTCCGAAGGTGCTGTGGAATTCTCGTGGCCTGCACAGGTGAATAAGCTTTTGATTGATGGAAAATTTGACTTAATTTTGTCGATCGGACAGGTAGTGCCGCACGAAGTGGTGGGAATGGCCAACTACAATAAGAATATCTTTGTGGGAACAGGTGGCTCGGAAGGTATCAATAAAAGTCATTTTGTGGGTGCAGCCTATGGCATGGAGCGAATGATGGGACATGCTGATACGCCTGTGCGACGCATTTTTAATTATGCTTCGGATCATTTTGCAGGTCATTTACCCATTGTGTATGTGCAGACTGTGGTGGGACTCGACAAAACCGACGGAAAAGTAAAATGTCGCGGACTTTTTGTGGGCGACGATTATTCAGTTTTCGATAAAGCGGCTAAACTGGCACTCGAAGTGAATTTCGATTTGCTCGACCGACCGCTGAAAAAAGTAGTGGTGTATCTCGATCCTACCGAGTTTAAAAGCACCTGGCTGGGCAATAAATCCATTTACCGCACCCGCATGGCCATCGACGATGGTGGTGAACTGATAGTGATTGCCCCTGCGCTTAAGGAATTTGGCGAAGACAGGGAAATTGATCGGTTGATCAGAAAATACGGCTATTTTGGAACGCCTCAAACCCTGAAAGCCTGTGACGAAAACGAAGAGTTACGTCGGAATCTCGGAGCTGCGGCGCATCTTATTCACGGTTCGTCCGAAGGGCGTTTCAGCGTGACTTATTGTCCGGGAAAAGGAGCAGAGAACCTGACACAGGCCGAAATTGAAAGTGTGGGCTTTGCCTATGCCGATATTGAGGAAGTAACTGCACGCTACAATCCCGAAGTGCTGAAGGATGGTTTCAATATCATGCCCGATGGTGAGGAGATTTTCTATATTTCGAATCCTGCGCTGGGCTTGTGGGCATACAGGGAGAGATTTAAATATTGAAGAACCCCAAACCCCTAAAGGGGCTTTAAGAGGCGGTTTCTTGTTTTTGGAAAGGGTTTAAAAAATAATTATTAAAAACAATACTAACATCTCTCACTCCCCTTTAGGGGTTGGGGGTTGTTCCGGGGGTTATTTATGAAAAACATTCGCTGGGGAATAATAGGATGCGGAAATGTGACGGAGCTCAAAAGCGGTCCGGCTTTTCAGAAAGTACCGGGTTCGGAACTTGTGTCTGTCATGCGTCGCAATGCCGCGCTGGCCGCCGATTATGCGCAGAGGCATGGTGTCGCACGTTGGTATGCAGATGCGTCGGCGTTGATAAATGACCCTGAAGTAAATGCTGTGTACATTGCCACTCCGCCTGATACGCATGCTTTGTATGCCATTCAGGCCATGAAAGCCGGAAAACCCGTGTATGTGGAAAAACCCATGGCGCGGACTTTTGCCGAATGTGAGGAAATGATTCGTGTATCAGAACAAACCGGTCAGCCGCTTTATGTGGCGTATTACCGACGGACGTTGCCCGGATTTCTGAAAGTAAAGGAAATGATTGAAGGAGCAGAAATTGGCCGTGTGTTAACAGTGAATATGAGGCTTCATAAAGCTTTCGGGGAGCGCGACCGTTTTCCTGAAAAACAAAGCTGGCATGTAAAACCGCTTATCTCCGGTGCAGGACATTTCTACGATCTGGCCTCGCACCAGTTCGATTATCTCGATTTTTTGTTTGGTCCTGTGACAGCAGTAAAAGGTGAAGCGCGAAATGTGGCAGGTTTCTACGAAGCCGAAGATACAGTTTCGGCTGTCTATGCTTTTGAAAATGGAGTAACTGGCACCGGAAGCTGGAGCTTTGTGGTGGACAAAGGTGCAGAGGAGGATGTGATTGAAATCACCGGAACCGAAGGCAAAATTGAGTTGTCGTGTTTCGACAAAAAGCCTATGACGCTGATAAAAGGAACGGAAGTAATTTCTATGGAATTTCAGAATCCGGAAAATATCTCATTTAATCTGGTGGAGCAAGTGACGCATGCTTTGCAGGGAACAGCGGAATGTGTAAGCACCATGTATTCCGCTGCACGAACAAGTTGGGTTTTGGAAGAAATTGTAAAGGATTATTATGCGAATAAGAATAAATAATCTTATTGCACGCAAAGACGCTAAGTCGCAAAGAAAACAGAAAAGTTTTATTTCTAACACAGTAGAACACATAGAAATTATGGAGGAAAAAGACTTAGTTCACATAGAAAAAGTATCTGACGATACTTTTATAGCTCTGAAATTATCCCGTTTTTGGGATAATACTATGTGTTCCTTGTCTTTGCTTTTACTCTAAAAACTACTGTGAACTATGTGATGAAAATCATATCAATATCAATTATTAGTCACTTAATAAATGTAATTTTTTAGAATTAGCGTCTTAGCGACTTTGCGAGAGCTATAAGTTTATATTTTATGAAAATAATTATCGACGATAAAATTCCGTATATACGTGGAGCCTTTGAGCCGGTGGCCGAGGTGGTTTATTTACCCGGAGCCAAAACCACACCCGATGTGGTGAAGGATGCTGACGCTATTGTAACCCGTACGCGCACCATTTGCAATGAACTATTGCTGAAAGACAGCAGCGTGAAATTTATTGCCACTGCCACCATTGGCTACGACCATATCGACACGGATTACTGCGATTCTGCCGGCATACGTTGGACAAATGCACCGGGTTGTAATTCAAAATCGGTGGAGCAATACATTGCTTCTACGCTTATGGTGCTGGCTGAAACCAAAGGCTGGAATCTGACAGAAAAGACCATTGGTGTGGTGGGTGTCGGAAATGTGGGAAGTAAGGTGGCCCGGGTGTGCGAAATTCTCGGAATGCGTGTGTTGCTCAACGACCCTCCGCGCGAACGTGCCGAAGGAAGTGACGGTTTTGTGAGTTTGCAAACCATTCAGCACGAAGCAGATATCATTACATTGCATGTGCCTCTGAATATGAAAGGCGAAGATGCAACTTATCATTTGGCCAACGATACATTCCTGAATGCACTGGTTAAAAAGCCTGTATTGATTAATTCATGCCGCGGTGAAGTGACCGAAACGCAAGCGGTGAAACGTGCGCTCGACGAGGGGCTGATCTCTGATTTTGTATGCGATTGCTGGGAAAATGAACCGGATTTAGACCTGGATTTGCTTGCCAAAACATGCATTGCTACTCCACATATTGCAGGTTACTCCAAAGATGGAAAAGCCACCGGCACATTGATGAGCGTGCAGGCAATTAACGCTTTTTTTGGCTTAGGACTGAACAATTGGCAGCCTTCAGGGGTTGAATTACCGTCGAATCCTATGATTGAAATTGATGGAACCGGATTGTCGGAACAACAGATTATTGCCAAAGCCATTTTGCATACTTACGATATTCGCAACGATGATGCAGCCTTTCGTAAAAATACTGTACTTTTTGAGCAACTGCGTGGCGATTATCCTACCCGCAGAGAATTTCCGGCATTTACAATAAAAACAAAAAACGTTGATGCTGAAACGGTTGCTAAATTAAAGTCGTTAGGTTTTGTATTAACCACATAGGCACATAGTTCACATAGAAAATTGTAATTTTATTTGAATAAATACTACTGTGTTCTATGTGTCTATGTGGTTCAAAATAAGTTCAAAAAATAGAAATAATATAAACAAAATAATTA
>JAGPIU010000060.1 GCA_018054805.1 Paludibacter sp.
GCTCCTTCGTTTGTAAGCACCTGAAGCATTTCGTCGGTTTGGTTGAGCATACGCACAATGTCGTCGTAGCGGGTTTCGAACTGAATAAGGTCCACCTGCTCAGCACCAAGCGCACTGAGGCATTTGTCCTTCAACAAACGACGAATACTTATAAAATCGGTTTTTTGCTCGAAATGGTCTGGATATAACATATATAAAATAAACTGGAGCGCAAAGGTAACATAAAAAAAACGCACCACAATGGATTAGATTGCAGTGCGTTAGAAACTAAAAGTGATCTCGTTGAGATTCGAACTCAAGACCCACAGCTTAGAAGGCTGTTGCTCTATCCAGCTGAGCTACGAGACCGGCCATTTTATTTGCTTTTGTAAAAGTGAAGATTATCTGTATAAATATAAAATAATCTGTATCAGCGTGTACGCATTCATTTTACAAAAGCGCTGCAAAAGTAGTTTATTTTTCGGAATCTTACAACTGTTTATTCAAAAAAGCCCGTTCTACGGCCAATAATTGGCAAAAAATCGCTAATATTGCACTCTGAAAAAAACAAGCTCTAAATAACTTAAATTGTCTGAAATGAAAGTAATGAAATTCGGCGGAACATCCGTAGGTTCTGTCAATGGTATTCTGAATGTAAAACAAATCGTCGAGGCCCAGCAGGAGCCTGTCATTGTAGTGGTCTCAGCCCTCTCGGGCATTACCGACCAACTTTACACGACAGCCCGAATGGCTTCGGAAGGCAATACAGAATACACGCTCGAATATCAGACAATGTTCGCCCGCCATACTGAAATTATCGAAACGGTAATTCCCGAACACAAAATTCAAACTGTACTTGAGGAAATCCGGCTTTTATTCAACGATTTGTCGAACATTCTACGCGGTGTATATCTCATCAAGGACATGTCGCCAAAAATTATCGACAGCATTGTGGGTTATGGCGAGTCAATTTCATCGATTATCATTGCGAATGCTATCGACGATGCCGTACACTTCGATGCACGAAAAATTATAAAAACCAACCATCAGTTCGACAAACATGTGGTGGATTTTGCCAACACCAACGAACTAATCAGAGATATGTTCAGTACACTTCCAAAGGTTTCTATCTGCGGAGGTTTTATTTCCACCGATAGTCAGACAAACTTCGTGACCAATCTTGGCCGTGGTGGTTCCGACTATACAGCTGCCATTATTGCAGCGGCACTCGATGCTTCCATTCTGGAAATATGGACAGATGTCGACGGATTTATGACAGCCGACCCACGCATCATAAGCAACACCTATGTAATTGAAAAACTTAGCTTTAGCGAAGCCATGGAGCTTTGCAACTTTGGAGCAAAGGTGATTTATCCGCCCACAATTTTCCCTGTTTTCCATAAAAATATTCCGGTAGTAATTAAAAACACTTTCAATCCCGAAGCTGCCGGCACATATATTTCGCAGGAAAAAGAAAAAAGCGTTGCCAAAGCTATTAAAGGTATTTCGTCGATTAACGACACCTCACTCATTACCATTCAGGGACTTGGTATGGTAGGCGTTATCGGGGTGAATTACCGCATTTTCCGTGTATTAGCCAAGAGCGGCATCAGCGTATTCCTCGTTTCACAGGCTTCATCGGAAAACACGACTTCAATCGGGGTTCGCAATGCCGACAGTGAACTGGCCGTAAAAGTATTACGTCAGGAATTTGCAGCTGAAATCGCGCAGGGCGAAATCGACAATATTTTCTCAGAAGATGATTTGGCTACAGTAGCGATTGTAGGCGACAATATGAAACGCACGCCGGGTATTGCCGGAAAGCTTTTTGGTACTTTGGGTAAAAACGGAATCAACGTAATTGCCTGTGCGCAGGGAGCTTCCGAAACCAACATCTCGTTTGTTACCGACCGAAAATCGCTGCGTAAAGCACTCAATGTGATCCACGATTCATTTTTCCTTTCAGAATATCAGGTTCTGAATGTTTTCGTTGTGGGAATAGGAACGGTGGGAAGCAATCTTCTGGAACAAATTAAGAAACAGCAACCTTTATTGATGCGTAAAAACGGCCTGAAACTAAATGTGGTGGGCATTGCATCGAGTAAAAAAATGCTTTTCGAGCGTTCGGGAATTCAACTCGACAATTATCGCCATAATTTAATGGAAAATGGCCTCGACGCCAGTCCACGACGGATTTGTGATGAAGTCATCAACATGAATATATTCAACTCAGTGTTTGTGGATTGTACGGCAAACAATGATATTTCGGAATTGTATCAGACACTACTCGAAAACAACGTATCGGTAGTGACAGCGAATAAAATTGCAGCTTCGTCGGAATACGAAAAATATGAAAAGCTGAAAGACATAACACGTCGCAAAGGCGTAAAATTCCTTTTCGAAACCAATGTGGGTGCAGGCCTGCCCATTATCAACACAATGAATAACCTGATAAACAGCGGCGACCATATTCAGAAAATGCAGGCTGTACTCTCGGGCACACTCAACTTTATTTTCAACACCATTAGCAGCGAAATACCACTCAGCAAAGCCATTCTGATGGCCAAAGAAGCAGGTTTTGCCGAACCCGACCCGCGCATCGACCTGAGCGGAAAAGATGTGGTGCGCAAACTGGTGATTCTGGCACGCGAAGCCGGCTATCGGATTGAACAGGACGATGTACAGAAAAATCTGTTTATTCCTGAGAAATACTTCAAAGGTACTTTGGACGAATTCTGGGCAACAATTTCGGAACTCGATGCTGAATTTGAGGAAAAACGCGCACGATTGGCCGCTGCCGGTAAACGCTGGCGTTTTGTAGCAACCATGGAAATGGGACAATGCAATGTGGGACTTCAGGAAGTAGACAGCCTGCATCCATTCTTCGACTTGCAGGGAAGTAACAACATTATTCTGATTACAACCGAACGCTACAACGAGTTTCCAATGATGATTAAGGGCTACGGAGCCGGTGCAAGTGTGACAGCTGCAGGTGTTTTCTCCGATATTATCAGCATAGCCAACATACGATAAATATATGCGGGTCTTTACTTTAGCTTTGGCATCAGCATGTTTCATTGCGGCCGGCTGCGTAAAGCAACAGCCACAGCTACCTGCCAACAAAGGAAATGCAACCGACCAGACCACATTGGCACTCACGCAGGCCAACGAAAAACTGATTGAAGCGGAAGATAGTTTGTTGGCCGATTATGTGGCGCAACAAACTGAGAGTTATCAAAAAACTGAAAACGGATATTGGTATCGGATTATAGAGACTGAAAACAAGCAGGCAGCAGAGAAAAGGGAAGTAAAATACAGCATTTTTTCGCTCGAAAACGAACTTTTGCTGAGCGAAGAAAAAACGATTATTCCCGGAAAAAAAGAGCTTATCGCCGCACTCGATCATTTTACATTAACTCATCCTGAGGCAATACAGGCAAGTCTTATTATCCCCTGGCATCAGGCCTATGGAGTCAGCGGACAATCACCTGAAATAAATGCATATCAATCAGTTAAAGCAGAAATTTTCATTATCAAATAAAGCAGAAAAACTTTTCGAAAGAGAAATTGTATTAAATTAATCCTGAAATATCCAAATTCATTATTCTTAACTTTTAAATTCGGGATAATAGTCGGATATTTGTTGTTAGAAAACAGCGGTGAACCTGCTGAAAGTTAAGTATTTTAAAACAGAAAAATTTAAAACCCTATATGAAATCATTCCTGAAATTATTTTCACTCATTTTTGTGCTTTCAACGCTAATAGTATCTTGCGACGACGATGTAACTTACGCCGAACAACTAAGAGCTGAGAAAAAACTGATTGCAGATTATATCAAACGAAATAATATTAAAGTTGTCACCGAATTTCCGGCCGACTCGGTTTGGGCTGACAGCAGCATTTATTATCTTTCGCCAAGCGGAATGTATTTCCGTATTGAAGAACCGGGAGATGTAGCGGACTCGCTTCCGGTAAGCAGCGGCGACAAAATAAACCCCAGATATCATCAATATACGCTTACAGAAGACCCCGACACAATATCGGACTGGAGCACGATAGATTTCGCATTTCCTTCATCGTTTTATTATGGCGATTTAACACAAGCCTGCGACGCATGGCACGAAGCTGTGGGTTATATGAAACACAGCAATTCAATAGCCAGAATAATTGTCCCTTCGAAATTGGGATTCGATGGAGATGTAAACTCGGTAACGCCTTACGGTTATTATTTTAAAATTAAATTCCAGAAGTAATTCCGGAATTTTTTTGTTTAATACAAACTACAACTGAACAAAGAAACACAACAACTAATTTACTTATACAAACTTAAAATTCGAGAACTAAAATGACTTTAATCAAATCTATTTCCGGCATTCGCGGCACTATAGGCGGCAATGTAGGCGAAGGTCTGAACCCGGTGGACATTGTGAGATTTACGGCTGCTTATGCCACCTACATCAAAAACAACAAAACCACCGACTCAAACAAAATTGTAGTGGGACGCGATGCGCGTATCTCAGGACAAATGGTAAACGAAATTGTAACCGGCACGCTACTCGGCATGGGATTCGATGTGGTAAATATCGGACTTGCCACCACTCCTACTACTGAAATTGCTGTGACAATGGAAAATGCTGCCGGTGGAATTATTCTTACTGCCAGCCACAACCCAAAACAATGGAATGCACTTAAACTTTTGAACGAAAAAGGTGAATTTCTGAATGCCGATGCTGGCGAAACTGTATTGAAAATTGCATCAGACGAGAGTTTCAGCTTTGCACCGGTTGATGAACTCGGAAAGCTTACCGAAAACAACGATTATACCCGCAAACATATTGAAAGCGTTTTAGCCCTCGACCTTGTGGATGCTGATGCAGTTCGTGCAGCTGGTTTCAGCGTAGCTATCGACTGTGTTAACTCTGTGGGTGGTATTGTACTTCCTGAACTGCTCGAAGCATTGGGCGTAAAAAACATCGAAAAACTTTATTGCGAACCAAACGGACAATTTCCTCACAATCCCGAACCTCTGCCCGAACATCTTACCGATATTTCAAACGTTATGAAATCAGGTAAAGCTGATGTGGGCTTTGTGGTTGACCCTGATGTGGATCGCTTGGCCATTATTTGTGAAGATGGTTCAATGTTTGGCGAAGAATACACTTTGGTTTCTATTGCCGATTATGTACTCGAAAACACACCCGGAAACACCGTTTCGAACATGAGTTCGACCCGCGCGCTTCGCGATGTGACTGTAAAACACAATTGCAGCTACACAGCTTCGGCAGTAGGCGAAGTAAATGTGGTGACAGCAATGAAAGCTACAAACGCTGTGATTGGCGGCGAAGGAAACGGCGGTATCATCTATCCGGCAAGTCACTACGGACGCGATGCACTGGTGGGTATTGCACTTTTCCTGACCATGATGGCCAAACGCAAAATGAAAGTATCGGAACTCCGCAAAACATATCCTGAATATTTTATTTCAAAAAATAAAATTGAACTGACTCCCGCCATCGATGTGGATCATATTTTAAGTGTGATCAAAGAAAAACACAGTGCGTACGAAGTAAACGACATCGATGGGGTGAAAATCGACTTCCCTACCGGTTGGGTACACCTTCGCAAATCGAACACAGAGCCTATTATCCGCATTTATTCCGAATCTGGAACACCTGAAGAGGCAGACAAATTCGCTCAGGATATTATTGCTCAAATCAAAGCTATTGCAGGAATTTAAAAACCTCTTTTTTTTTAGGAAACGAGACTTTTCAAAAGTCAAAAGGTGAGATGTAAAGCTTATAAATCATTTCAACTGCCTCCAACCCCCAGGGCGCTGTAACATTGTGCAAATAAAAAAATTATGTTGCACAAACTGATTCTTTAGGGGTTGGGGGCAGTGTTGTGTTGCTGTGGTGATGTGAGAATTTGAATATTTGAATATTTAGTTTCATTATACATTTAGGGCAAAAGCTAAAGGCCTGTTATCATTGTAATTCGCAATAAAAACTGTACTTTTGTGCTGTAAATTTCACAATATGGAAAACGAAGGCATGGTGCTCCGCACCGAACATCTTTACAAAAAATACGGAAAACGCACTGTGGTGAACGATGTATCGATCAACGTAAAACAGGGCGAAATTGTAGGTCTGCTTGGTCCGAATGGCGCCGGCAAAACCACGACTTTCTATATGACTACCGGACTGGTAACACCCAATGCGGGAAAAATATTCCTGAACGATGTGGAAATTACCAAATATCCTGTGTATAAACGTGCGCAAAACGGTATTGGCTATCTGGCTCAGGAAGCTTCGGTTTTCCGGAAAATGACTGTGGAAGACAATATTAAATCAGTGCTCGAAATGACGAAGTTCAGCAAGCAGTATCAGAAAGAAAAACTCGAAACACTGATTTCGGAATTTAATCTGGAACATGTGCGCTTCAACATCGGCGACCGTTTGTCGGGAGGTGAACGCCGTCGTACCGAAATTGCCCGCTG
>JAGPIU010000061.1 GCA_018054805.1 Paludibacter sp.
ATGCAGAAAATTGCAGCAAAATCGGATACCGAATACAGTCTGATTTACACCAAATACACCACACTCGAAACGGGGCAGTTTGCTTTGGAGCGCTTTGCACGTATTGCTTCCGACACCAAAGCCGGAATGGTTTATTCTGATTATTACGAAGTTAAAGAAGGAAACCGCTCGGCTCACCCTGTTATTGATTATCAGGAAGGCAGTCTGCGCGACGATTTCAATTTTGGCTCGGTGCTGTTTTACAATGCTGCTATGCTCCGAAAAGCTGTTGAAGCAAATCAAAACAATTATCAGTTTGCAGGACTTTACGATCTACGTCTGCGTGTATCGCAACAAGCTGAGCTTTTCCACATTAACGAATACCTCTACACCGAAGTGGAAACCGACACCCGCAAAAGTGGCGAAAAACAATTCGACTATGTCGATCCACGCAATCGTGCAGTGCAAATTGAAATGGAAATAGCCTGCACCGAACATCTGAAAATGATTGGCGCTTATCTGACTCCTGAATTCAAAGATATTGCATTCAACGAAAACCATTTTCCTGTGGAAGCATCGGTGATTATTCCCGTAAAAAACCGTGCAAAAACCATTGGCGATGCCATAAAGTCGGTTTTGATGCAAAAAACCACATTTCCATTCAACCTGATTATTGTGGACAATTATTCGAACGATGGCACTTCTGAGCTTATTGATAGCTTTGCAAAAAAGGATGCTCGCTTGATTCATATTGTGCCTGAACGTAAAGATTTGGGCATTGGTGGTTGCTGGAACGAAGGTGTGCACGACAGCCGTTGTGGAAAATTTGCAGTGCAACTCGACAGCGACGATGTGTATCAGGACGAAAATACGCTGCAGAAAATTGTGGATGCATTCTACGCTCAAAATTGCGCTATGGTAGTGGGTTCGTATACGATGACCAATTTTGCAATGGAAACAATCGCTCCCGGACTTATCGACCACAAAGAATGGACTCCGGACAATGGTCGAAACAATGCACTTCGCATCAACGGATTGGGTGCGCCACGCGCATTTTACACACCTGTGCTTCGCGATATAAAAGTGCCCAACACAAGCTATGGCGAAGATTACGCCCTCGGACTTCGTATCAGTCGTGAGTATCAAATTGGTCGCATTTACGATTCACTCTACCTTTGTCGCCGCTGGGACGAAAACTCGGATGCTTCGCTCGATGTGGTAAAAATGAACGGACATAATTTATACAAGGATAAAATCAGAACCATAGAGCTGAAGGCGAGAAAGAAGATTTAACAGATCATTCACAACCACAAAGTGGTTGAACATAAATAACCCCGAATGTAAATTCGGGGATAATAAAAATCGAAAAACGCCGGAACTCCGTAGGAGTTCAATGTATATGATATGATAATATTGAACTCTTTCAGAGTTAATTGATATACTACTATATAATGAAACAAAACGATAGTAAGCATATACTTCAAACCATAAATCTGAATGTAAAACAACTTTTTCAAGAGCAGGTTTCCAATTGGGAGCTTGCCCGTGTTAATTTTGCCGGACTGTAAACTATTAAATATATTAAAAAACTAATCAAATCGCGACAAACTAAGTTAATTTTCAGCCACCGATTAATACATTAACATTAACGGTATAAAAATTGTAGTTACACGGCTGTAATTTTAATAATAAACAAAATGAGAAAATTTATTTTTACTTCGCTTCTATGTATTTGTATGTCAGGCATTATAACTATTGTAAATGCTCAGGACTATAAAACCTACAATCTGAACAGTTATTATACTCCCGACATTGTGCGTAATTACCTTGATTTGAATGGTTTACTATCACAAGAATCTGATCTTGGTCATTATCAATCCACAAGTAAAATCAATGGTAACGTTTATGGCAGTTATTATCATTTAGTCAATACACGAAAAAAAATATGTGAACTAAGAAGTGGCATATCATTATCCGGTGGTGGTAACACTATGAAACGATTCTACGAGAAAATCATATCTAAAAACAACTCTTTTTCTAATGGAGATTTTATAAATATTAGATATAAGTTTTACAATAATTCAAAATATTTCTTGTCAACAGACACCCACATTAACTATTACTACGATAGTAACAGCAATAACAACACAGACAGTTTATTACGACGCGACTATAGCTCCTCTTCACAACACAACATTCTGGGAGGTTTAAGTGTGGGAATTGGTAAAGGAAGAATTGAGCACATAACCGATGCCGTACAAACAGTTTATTTAATAGAAGCATTACAAAATAAAGGGCTATTGAAGAAGGATTTTGATGATAACGACATCTTTGATTTATCACAGAAAATATCAACAATAAAAAACAAACGCTTTTTGGATTCGCGACAAAAACTAATCGAGGAAATTACTAAAGTAGATTCATTTATTGTCTCGAACAACAAAATAAACAAGCAAGATGCTGCATATTTTACAACATTGTATGATATATGGTTGAACGGCGCTAATTTCGAAAGGAAAACAGGCCGGATAATTGAATTAAAAATTCAACCAAATATTTATTTTAAGAATCAGTTTACTACAAATGTATCTCAAATCAACAATCAGAACGATTACACAGAACAATATAAAATTTCAGACAGGAATTATCGTTTGGGAATTTATTATTTAAACGAAAAATCGATAAACTACAAATGGCAAAAGTCTTTTAATGCTCAGGCAGAAGCTGCTATTTCCAATAATTATCAGCTTACAGACAAATCAACATCCACTAAAACAACTAATGAAAGTTTATATAAAACCGCAAATTCAAATGTATCGTATCGATTAGGTTATTATCCGAATACACGGACAAATATTTATGGACAACTGAGTAATCGCACTGATTTAAATTATTACAGCCAAATAAATAATAACAACTCCGAAACAATTTCCACTGCAAAGGATGTATATAATATTAGCGAAATCGCAATAGGAACATATTATTATTTCTCGCCCAATTTAAGATTATCAGCTAACGCAACAGTTAGAAATTATTTCAATATATATGATATTACAGCAAACATTAGCGCGAATAATAGATTCACAAACAATCTCACGCTAAGTATCACATATTTAGTATTTTGATAAATGAATGACATAAATAAAAATATCAAACAACTTTTTCACGAGCAGGTTTCCAACTGGGAGCTTGCCCGTGTTAATTTTGCAGGACTGACAACTGTAAAATCAAAATCTTTTTCGTTTGGTGATTTTGAAGTAAAAGTGCAGTTCAATCCGGCCCGAATAGTTTCGTCGGGAGCCAAAACCGATGCCAAAAGCATAGCCGCGCGCCCGTGCTTTCTGTGTGCAGCCAATCGCCCGCAGCAGCAGACAGCCATTGATTTCGGCGATTACGAAATTTTGGTCAACCCCTTCCCTATTTTCCCCGAGCATTTCACAATTCCCCGCAAAGAACATGTAGCTCAGCAGATTTTGCCTTACTTTGCAGACATGCTTCAGATTGCCGTGGCAATGGATGATTATCTGGTATTTTATAACGGACCGCAGTGTGGCGCTTCAGCTCCCGACCATATGCATTTTCAGGCTGGAACCAAAGACTTTCTGCCGTTGGTAAATGATTACAAACGACTGAAAGCTACGCATACCGATTTGCTTTCCGACAATGGAAAAACGCAAGTCTACAGGCTCAAAAACTATTTACGTACTGTCTATGCGATTGAATCAGTTGATTTGGAAAGTGCAAAACATGCTTTTGAAAGCCTCACCCTAACCCTCTCCAATGGAGAGGGAACAGAACCAATGCTCAATATTGTTTGTACATACGAAAACGACCATTGGACTGTATTTGTAATTCCGCGTAAAGCATTTCGACCGCTACAATACACAGCTCCCGAAAATGAACAACTGCTGATAAGTCCCGCTACAGTGGAAATGTGTGGTGTTTTAATTACGCCGGTGGAAGCCCATTTTGAAAGAATTACCAAAAATGACATTGAAAGTATTTTCGAACAGGTTTCTGTCTGATTTCATGTAGGGGATATAAATACAGAAAAGTATATGCTAAATAAAACAACAACAACTCCCCCTGCGGGGGTTAGGGGGCTTTCAGAACCCATTATACAGGTAGGGATATTATCGTCGGAAAAAATTGAATTTATTCTGAACGGCACTTTTGTGGATAATAATGGAAACAGCTTTACAGGCAGGCAAATTGCGCAGATTCAGGGCAATAGCATTCTGTTAAATAGCAATTTGTACAATGAAATAAACTTTGAATCTGTTTCAGAGAATGCATCGTTCGATTTAATTGATGTGGTGATTGGCATCAATTTTCACTGGGAACGAAAGGAAAATCAGCGTTTTAAAGGAGCTCTGAAACTGATAGTGGAGAATGGACAATTGACAGCTATCAATCGTATCGGAGTTGAGGACTACCTTACAAGCGTTATTTCGAGCGAAATGAGTGCCACCGCCTCCGATGAGCTTCTGAAAGCACATGCAGTTATTTCGCGCAGCTGGTTGTTGTATCCTATAACAACCTCTTCCCAACCCTCTCCAAAGGAGAGGGAGTTACCGGCATCCCAACAGTCGAAAAAAACTACAACAGACCCTCAGCTCCTCCCCTCCGGGGAGGCCGGGCGGGGTGTTATAAAATGGTACGAACGTGATGCGCACATCCACTTCGATGTATGCGCCGACGACCATTGTCAGCGTTATCAGGGTATAACCCGCGCTTCAACTCAGGCTGTGGAAGCTGCCATTGAGGCTACACGTGGCGAAGTGCTTATGTATGAAGACAGCATTTGCGATGCGCGTTTTTCGAAATGTTGTGGTGGTGCTTCCGAAACTTTCGAAAATTGTTGGGCACCTGTGCATCATCCTTACCTGGTGAGAGTATTCGATAGTGCAAAAACACCTGATGGTTTCGAAACCAATCTGACAAACGAGCAGAATGCTCAAAAATGGATCAGACTTGCTCCTGATGCATTTTGCAATACTTCCGACAAAAAGGTGTTGGCTCAGGTGCTTAACAATTACGACCAGGAAACTACCGATTTTTATCGCTGGAAAGTAGAATACAGTCAGGCTGAAATAGCGGAACTATTGCATCGTCGTTCGGGCATTGATTTCGGACAAATTATCGACTTAACTCCATTGAAACGTGGCGAATCAGGTCGTATCATTGAACTTAAAATTGTGGGAACGCTCCAAACTGTTGTCGTAGGTAAAGAACTTGAAATACGTAAATGGCTGTCGAACTCGCATCTCTACAGCTCGGCATTTGTAGTTGACAAACATGAAATTGCCGATGGCATTCCGCAAAAATTTGTACTTAGCGGTGCAGGCTGGGGACATGGCGTGGGACTTTGTCAGATTGGTGCCGCCATGATGGGCGAAAAGGGATATTTTTATAAAGATATTTTGCTGCATTATTTCCGTGGGGCAGAATTGAAGAGGATATATTAACATGGTAAAATCATGGAGTACAGAAATCGCAAACGAAATCGTAAAAAAGGCTTTGATTATAGCTCTGAAAACATTTACTTTGTAACAATCTGCATACACGAATTTAAACATTGTTTTGGTTATGTCAAAAACAATGAAATGCTCTTAAACAACTATGGAGTTATTGCAAGTAATCAGATAAAATGGCTCGAAGAACAATATTCGTACGTTATCATACATAATTCTGTTATCATGCCGAATCATGTTCATATATTATTTGAAATAGACACAATATGTTTACCCGGCGAAATAAAAATCAAATCTGTTTCTGAATTGATAGGAGCTTATAAAACAACATGCTCTAAACAAATTCATTTGGCAGGAAATACTGAATTCCGATGGCATCGATCTTTTCACGACCATATTGTGCGCAGCCCGGAAGCTTATGAAAATATATTCAATTATATCACGAATAATCCGGCCCGCTGGCACACCGATACACATAACGATGATGCCCGTACGGACAGGTCGTGACCTGTCCGGTTAATTTGAATTCAATGAATTGGGATTTGAATTCAAATCACAATTCATTGAATTCAAATCCCAATTCATTAAGAATTTATTCCCAATGAATTCTTAATGAATTGAATTCTTTTTCTTCATTTTGGACAGGTCGTGACCTGTCCCATCGGATACGCAATTGAAAACACAACATGAATAAAAACAACACTTCTCCGTGGGCATGGATTCCCACTTTGTATTTTGCGCAGGGATTGCCTTATGTGGTGGCTATGACCGTGTCGGTAATTATGTACAAACGCATGGGCATTTCGAATACCGATATTGCCCTTTACACCAGCTGGTTATATTTACCCTGGGTAATAAAACCGTTTTGGAGCCCGTTTGTGGATTTACTGAAAACTAAACGTTGGTGGGTTGTAAGTATGCAATTGTTGATTGGAGCCGGTCTGGCAGGTGTCGCTTTTTTGATTCCCATGCCCTTTTTCTTTCAGGCCACATTAGCT
>JAGPIU010000062.1 GCA_018054805.1 Paludibacter sp.
AATTTTGCTTCGAGCCGAAATTGACCCAATGACTAAATTTATCAAAACAAGCTACATGCCTGTGTATGTACACAAGGGTATTCTCAATGCTAAATATCAGTATCATTTAATTCCAACAATTGACTATGTAAAACAGCCCCAGGCATTTAAACTTAGTCCGGCCGATAGCGCCTCCATAATGTTTTTTGATACTGAAACCCGTAAGCGGCTTGCGAATGCAAATTTGTGGGATGAAAGCTTCAATTCTAAATTTCAGGAGTAGATCCAAATTTGTTTAGCAAACCTGACTGAAATTTTATTGGAAATTTCAGTTTTTTTTGTTTTAATACCTGAACTTTAATTGTAAATTTGCAGTTATTTGTATTTAAAAATTAAATACCTGATTCGTTGAATATTACCCTTGCGTTATTTATGAAATATAATATACTTCTGGCGTTTATTTTCATTCCTTTCTTACTATTTTCTTTCGATAAGAAACCTGAAAACTACGAATTTGCACTATATGATACACTTTCGCTCAGCATGGACGTTTATCAGCCGGAATCGAAGACTGAAAACACTGCCTGTGTAGTGTATGTTTTCGGAGGTGGATTTTTTGCGGGTTCGAAATCGCACGACAATAATGTGCAGTTCTGTAAATCAATGGCAGATAGTGGATTTGTGGTTGCTGCTATCGATTACAGGCTTGGAATGAAGGGAATAAAAAAACGTGGACTTGCAGCTCTTAACCCCATGGTTAAGTCAATTCAAATGGCTACAGAAGATTTATTTGCAGCCACTGCTTTCCTATATAGAAATGCAAATAAAATTGGATTTGATAAAACAAAAATCATTTTGATCGGTTCAAGTGCCGGAGCAATTACTTCATTACAAGTTGATTATGAATTGTCAAATATGCACCAAAGATCAAAAGTATTGCCTGAAGATTTCAGGTATGCTGCTGTAATTGCTTTTGCAGGTGGAATTTATAGTACAGAAGGAAAGCCTGATTATAAAAGACAGCCGGCTCCAACCATGTTTTTTCATGGCACTGACGATAAAATTGTAAAATATGATTTTATGCAGGCCATCCGTCGTGGATTTTTTGGTACAAACGCCCTCACAAAACGATTCAAAAAACTGGGTTTTCAGTACTCTACATGGCGATTTGAAAATATAGGACACGAAATCAGCTATTTACCAATGATTTACAATCAAAAAGAGATTACCCGTTTCATTCACGATGTAGTTTATGAGGACAGCAAATACAATGTAGATGTCACCATTAGTAATCATGAATTACCTAAAACGGAATTTGGAAGTTGGTCGGTAAGAGAACTTTATAAAAGAAAACTGTAATTATCAACAATATAAATAATAAAAAGTATGCATACCTGGTTCGAATGTAAAATTAAATACGAAAAAACTGCTGAAGAAGGCAAAATTGTAAAAGTAAGTGAAGGATATCTGATTGATGCATTGTCGTTTACAGAAGCTGAAGCCAGAATAATTGAAGAGATGAAACCTTTTATCAGTGGGGAATTTCAGGTAGCTAATATTAAGCGTGCACGTATCGGCGAAATGTTTTTCAACGAAAATGGCGACAAATGGTATCGCTCAAAAGTGAATTTCATTACGCTCGACGAAGAAAAAGGCGTGGAAAAACGTACTGGTGTGACCATGATGGTGCAGGCTTCTGATATCAAAGAAGCGCTTGAGGGAATTACCGAAGGCATGAAAGGTTCAATGGCCGATTATGAAATTGCGAATATTGCTGAGACGCTAATTATCGATGTATTCAAATACGGAAAAGAAGACTAAAAATCAATATAATACAAATAAAATGTCTGTTCAATCCAATCTCTTAAATATTCGTAAACACATACCCGGCAATGTAGATTTGGTATGTGTTTCGAAATTTCACCCGAATGATAGCATACTCGATGCTTATCATGCGGGTGAAAGGATTTTTGGAGAAAGTAAGGTACAAGAGCTATGCACAAAGTACGAATCGCTGCCCAAAGATATTCAATGGCATTATATCGGACATTTACAAAGCAATAAGGTCAAGTATATTGTACCTTTTGTAGAACTTATTCATGGTGTCGATAGCATAAAACTTTTATCTGAAATAGATAAACAGGCAGCTAAAGTTGGAAGAAAAGTGAATTGTTTACTTCAGGTACATATTGCAGCAGAAGAAACTAAATTCGGATTTTCGCCCGAGGAAATAACTACAGCTTTGGAAAAAGGGGGAGAATTCGAGAACGTGCAAATCAGAGGATTGATGGGAATGGCTACTTTTACTGATAATACTGAGCAGGTGAAAAATGAATTCCGGCTACTAAAGTCAATTTTTGACGAACTGAAATCTCATGCGGATTCTGAATTCACTATACTTTCTATGGGGATGTCCGATGATTTCAGACTTGCCATCGAAGAAGGTAGCACAATGGTACGCATTGGTAGTTCTATTTTCGGTAACCGCAATTATGTCTGAAATCAACAAATATCAGCTTATAACCATCACAGGTCCAACTGCTTCTGGAAAAACTTCGCTTGCAGTTAAACTTGCCGAAAAGCTCGACACTCACATCGTAAGTGCCGATTCGCGTCAGGTTTATCGTGGAATGGATATTGGTACAGGAAAGGATTTGTCTGAATATCAGATAAATAATAAAATAATTCCGTATCATCTCATTGATATCTGTGATGCTGGCGAAAAATACAATTTGTATGAATATCAGCACGATTTTTTTGAAACATACGAAAAAATCATTCAAATGGGAAAGACTCCCATTTTGTGTGGAGGTACCGGATTGTATATTGAAGCAGTGCTGAAAGGTTACAGACTTTTGAAGGTGCCTGAAAATCCAATATTGCGTGCAGCATTAGCCAGTAAACCATTAGTGGAACTAAAACAAAAACTGGCTTCATTGGTTTCACTTCACAACAATTCGGACACTGACTCAGTAAAACGTGCGATCCGGGCTATTGAAATTGCCGAATTTACTAAAGATAAACCTGCTGATTACAAAGAATTTGATCCAATAAATAGTCTGATTGTGGTGCTGGATATTGAGCGCGAACTCCGACGACAAAAAATTACCGACCGACTCAAAAAGCGTCTCGACGAAGGAATGATTGAGGAAGTAAAAAAACTGCTCAACAACGGAATTCAGCCAGGGGATTTGATTTATTACGGTTTGGAATACAAGTTTGTGACACTTCATATAACCGGACAAATTACATTTAATGAGATGTTTACACAATTAGAAGCTGCTATACATCAGTTTGCTAAGCGACAAATGACCTGGTTCAGAGGTATGGAGCGTCGTGGATTCAATCTTCATTGGGTTGATGCAGCTGAATCGGACGAAAGTAAAGTTAATTTTATTCTGAATCTTTGGAAATAAAGGATCAAACCTTCTTTTTAGGTGTAGTAACCTGAAACTCTTTCAGATAAAAGGGTTCAAAATAAGCCACATCTTCAGTTCTTCTCTCGGATAATGCTCGTTCAGAGAAATATAACATATTGTCAGACAGTGGATTAATGTCAGAAATGAAGACTGCATTAGGGTGGGTGAGTAGTTCGCGGCATTTTTGCATACCATTTCCAAAAAAAACTACACATTTTGAGTTAAGATACTCGTTATAAATATCTTCTGATATTATATCTGGTTTTATTTCACGCACCATATTTAACTTCTCGTCGTAAAATGCGCTATAAACTTCCATACGTCTCGCGTCAATCATTGGACAGAAAAGTGTATTTTCTTTATTTTCAATGGTCTGAATAGCAGTATAAGCCATTAATTGTAAAGTATTTATCGAAATTAAAGGAATTCCGAAACCATAGCACAGACCTTTGGCTGTAGAAACACCTATGCGTAATCCGGTATATGAACCAGGACCGCTGCTTACAGCTATTGCATCAGGCTTCGTTATATTTTCAGGTAAATGTTGTAATGCTTCTTCAATGAATAAATTCAGCAAGGATGCATGATTTTGTCCCTGAGCATCCGATTTTGAAAAAATATTTTTTCCATCTTTGCTCAGTGAAACAGAACATATATGCGTAGAGGTTTCGATATTCAGAATGATCATTATTTCATTTAGTGTTTAATCCGTTTGTACAATCCTGTATATTAGTAATATATATTAATCAGGCCATTAATGAGAAAATCATATAATTTATATTATGTAAAATAGGATATTTATTATTTTAATCTACCCCTTTATTTCTATTGAATAATAAAACTATATAATTGATACACATTGTTGTAGTTCATTGTATAAAAAACAGAAGCCGTAAATAATATGTACGGCTTCTATCTGGAAAAAATAAAATGTGTTATTCAAACAACCCCACAATTTTCATTCTGAAATCGAATAAATTCTTAATATCCTCTGGGGCATCAACTTTTCCGTCAAAAGTCTGAAGATAATCAATATACGCATTTCTGATACCAATAAAATTCGGATGATCAGAAAGCGTTTTAAACACCTCCCCTGACAACAGATTTGGCTCACGTCCGAGACTCAAAGCGCTTAATGCTTCGATAATTTGCTCGGCTCTGTCTTTTACTTCCTTTTCAGTCATGATAGTTTGTTATTTTTGATCGTTTTAAATTATTTTTCCTTGATGTCAATTACCAAATTTAACTCATCGAGCTGCGATTGATCAATAACCGAAGGTGCATCAATCATTACATCGCGTCCCGAGTTATTTTTGGGGAATGCAATACAATCGCGGATACTGTCGAGACCGGCAAAAAGTGAAACCAAACGATCGAGACCGAAAGCCAAACCTCCATGAGGCGGTGCTCCGTATTTGAATGCGCTCATAAGGAATCCAAACTGAGCCTGAGCTTTTTCGGGGGTAAATCCGAGCAATTCGAACATACGGTTTTGAAGCTCACTATCGTGAATACGAATCGATCCACCACCAAGCTCCACACCGTTGATGACCATGTCGTAAGCAGTGGCTCTTACCTGCCCCGGATCGGTATCAAGCAAAGAAATATCGTCCAGATTTGGAGACGTAAACGGGTGATGCGTAGCATAATAGCGCTGAGTATCTTCATCCCACTCGAATAATGGAAAATCAATTACCCAAAGCGGCGCATATATGTTTTTATCGCGAAGTCCCAGGCGTGAACCCATTTCGAGACGAAGTTCGCAAAGAGCTTTCTGAGTTTTTGTTTTCGGGCCAGCCAAAATAAGAATCAGGTCGCCGGCTTTGGCATCGAACATCGACGCAATTGATTTCAAATCGTCCTGCGAATAGAATTTATCAATTGAAGATTTGAAAGTTCCATCCATTTCGCAGCGAATGAAAACAAGTCCCTTCGCTCCTATTTGCGGGCGTTTTACAAAATCAGTCAGTTCGTCAATTTGCTTGCGGGTATATGCAGCACAAGCTGTGGCACAAATTCCGCCTACGTAAGCTGCATCGTCGAAAACTACAAAATTATGACCCGAAACCACATCTTTCAGTTCTACAAACTTCATTTCAAAGCGAATATCCGGTTTGTCAGAGCCATAATATTTCATGGCATCGTGCCAAGTCATACGGGGAAACGGTTCGTTAATGTCAATGTCTTTCACAAATTTAAAGAGATGTTTCATCATTCCTTCAAAAGTATTGAGCACATCTTCCTGTTTTACGAACGACATTTCGCAGTCGATCTGTGTAAACTCAGGCTGACGGTCGGCACGCAAATCCTCGTCGCGGAAACATTTAGCTATCTGGAAGTAACGATCGAAACCTGAGACCATTAAAAGCTGTTTGAAAAGCTGAGGCGATTGCGGAAGTGCATAAAACTCACCAGCATTCATACGCGAAGGCACTACAAAGTCGCGTGCACCTTCAGGTGTTGAACCAATCAATATAGGTGTTTCCACTTCGAGGAAGCCCATTTGGTCAAGATAACGACGTGTTTCGAAAGCAATTTGGTGACGAAGCATCAGGTTGGCTCTCACATTATTACGACGAAGATCGAGATAACGGTATTTCATACGAATATCGTCGCCACCATCAGTATTGTCCTCGATGGTGAACGGAGGCGTTTGAGCTTCGTTCAGAATCACAAGCTCAGTAGCCAGAATTTCAATTTCGCCTGTAGGAATATTGTTGTTTTTATTGCTACGTTCAGCTACTACACCAGTTACCTGAATTACAAATTCGCGTCCGAGTTTGTTCGCGAGTTCGCAAAGTTCAGCATCAGTCTCATTATTAAATACAAGCTGAGTGACGCCATAGCGGTCACGAATATCCACGAAAGTCATTCCTCCCATTTTACGTGCTTTGTGCACCCAACCTGAAAGTGTAACTTTTTGTCCTGCATTTGAAAGGCGAAGTTCGCCACAAGTGTGTGTTCTGTACATTAATTATAATGAATTAAAGAATG
>JAGPIU010000063.1:0-3664 GCA_018054805.1 Paludibacter sp.
ACCATTGCAACAAGTTTTTCAAGATAATGCACATCCGTTTCGTCGAGCACATCGTAGCGCTCGCTGTCCACATCGAGTACAGCCAGTACTTTTCCGTTTTTATCGATTACCGGAATCACAATTTCCGACACCGAAGCACTGCTACAGGCAATATGACCGGGAAATTTTTCCACATCGGGCACGAGCTGACTTTTAGCCTCCTTCCAGGCAGTGCCACAAACACCACGACCAAAACGAATACGCGTGCAGGCAACCGGACCCTGAAATGGCCCGAGCACAAGCTCTTCGCCATCGACAAGGTAAAAGCCAACCCACCACCAGCCAAAGGCTTCGCGCAGCGCCGCACTTACATTCGCCAAATTGGCTGTAAGACTGGTTTCGTACGCTATGAGCGACTCAATTTGAGGCAAAAGAGCTTCGTACTTTTCAAACTTCGAAGCGTTGATATCTATTATCAGGTTTTCTGACATAATGTGTATTGTATATTTTCGTCTGCAAAAATAGCAAAATAATATTGGTTTTAAATTTTGATTATTGCTCCATTTAAAATACCCAAATCATAGCTTATCCGGTTTTCCGCTATATCAATCGTATTGACTTGCTGCTATCGCCAGCTTACATTATAATTTATCGGATAACTTTATTATCGAAAAACAATAAATATATTTTGTTATTAGAAATATTATCTGTTACTTTGCGGAGTAAAAATGTATTTTTTATCAAATTAATATAATATTATTTCACTAAAACAGAATGACAATGAAAACCGGAATTTTTAAAACTGTGATGGTTGGTTTACTGATGTTTTTTGCAGTAACCACGATGGCTCAGCAGGCACCTCCTGTGCCCATCGACCCTAAAGTACGCTATGGAAAACTCGAAAATGGACTTACTTATTACATTCGTGCAAATAAGTTACCAAAAGAACGTGCCGAATTTTATATTGCACAAAATGTAGGTGCAATTCTCGAAAATGACGATCAGAATGGTCTCGCCCACTTCCTTGAACACATGGCTTTCAACGGAACCAAAAACTTCCCCGGAAAGCTTATCATCAATTACTTCGAAAGAATTGGTGTAAAATTCGGAGCTAATATCAATGCTTACACCTCGCTCGACGAAACTGTGTACAACCTTTCGGATGTACCCACAACCCGTGAATCGGTGATTGACAGTGCATTGCTTGTTTTGCACGACTGGTCGAGCTTTATATCGCTACTCGAGAACGAAATTGACGCCGAGCGTGGTGTAATTCGCGAAGAATGGCGTACAGGCGCAGGTGCCGAACGCCGTATGTGGAAAGAAGCCAACAAACTTAAATATCCCGGTTCGCAATATGCGAAACGTGACGTGATTGGCGACACCGCTGTAATCAACAACTTTAGCTACAAAACTTTACGCGACTATTATCACAAATGGTATCGTCCGGATTTACAAGCTATTCTTATTGTAGGCGATGTAGATGTGGATAAAGTTGAAGCCAAAATTAAAACCATGTTTGCCGACATTCCTGTTGCTAAAAATGCAGGCGAACGTCCTATTTATGGCGTAGATAACAATGTAGAACCAATTGTGGCGTTGGTAAAAGATCCTGAAGCCCGCGTAACCCGTATTGGTCTCGAATACAAACACGACAAACTGCCGGTAGAAATCAAAACCTCGATCAGTGGCTATGCATTAGGTGTTGCCAACAATCTTATTTCGACTATGCTGGGCGAACGTTTCAGCGAAATCAGTCAGCAGGGCGATGCTCCGTTTGTGGGCGGATATGCTTTCTATGGCGATTTGGTAAAATCGAAAGACGCATTCCAAATGCTGGTAGTGCCTCACGAAGGTCGCGAAGCTGAAGGTTTGAAAGCGCTTTTACTCGAAGCTGAAAAGGTAAAACGTTTCGGATTTACAAATTCAGAACTTGAACGTGCCAAAACCGACCTTCTGAAACGCATTGAGAAAGCTTACAACGATCGCGAAAATCAGCGCAACAATCAGCTGGTGCGCGAATATGTGCGTCACTTCCTCGACAATGAAGTGATTCCCGGAATTGAATGGGAATATCAAACCTTACAAATGCTTTTGCCACAGCTCAAGGCCGACATGATTAATCAGATGGCAAAATCGTACGTAACCGACGAAAATTTGGTTGTGCACATTACTTCACCTGAAAAAGAAACAGTAAAAGTGCCCGCCGAAGCTGAAATTATTCAGTTGATTGCCGATAGCAAAAAAGCCGAACTGACAGCCAAAGCCGAAGAAGATTTGAGCAAACCGCTTATCGACAAAGCTCCTAAAGCCGGTAAAATCAAAAAAGTAAGCAAAAACGAGCAATTCGGAACTACCGAGTGGGTATTGAAAAATGGCGTAAAAGTAGTTTTCAAACCAACCAAATTCAAAGAAGATGAGATTTTGCTTTCGGCATTCAGCCAGGGAGGTTTGTCAAAAGTGAAAGATGTAGCCGATCTTCCTTCGGCCATGATGGCTTCGGGAATTGTTGGAAACAATGGTTTGGGAGCATTCAATCAGATTGACTTGAACAAGGCTCTCACAGGAAAAATTGCGACAGTTTCAGCCTATATCGATCAGTACTCTGAAGGCTTCGATGGTAATTCATCGGTAAAAGATTTCGAAACCATGCTGCAACTGATCTATCTGAACTTTACAGCCCCACGCAAAGACGACAACTCTTTCAAAGCGCTCATCAACATGTATAGTGCAAGCCTAGTAAACCGCGCAAGCGATCCACGTTCTGCATTTTCCGATACTGTAAGCACATGGGTTACCAACAATCACCCACGCAATGTGCTTGTAAATATCGACATGCTACAGAAAGTTGATCAGGAAAAAGCCATTGCATTCTTCAAGGAACGCTTTGCTGTTCCAGCCGACTTTACATTTGTATTTACCGGAAACGTAAACCCGGATGACGAAGCTGTAAAAAATGCTGTATTGACTTATCTTGGCGGATTGAAATCGAAAAAGAAAACTGAGAAATTCACCGATAACAAAATCCGCAAACCTCAGGGCGAACTCAAAAAGTATTTCAACAAAGAGATGAAGATCAACAAAGCGTCGAACTTTATCCTTTACAATGCTTCAATGCCTTACACTGTGCAAACTCGTACTTTAATGACCGCTATCGGCAATATTCTTAGCACACGTTATCTCGAAAGCATTCGCGAAAAAGAAGGTGGTTCGTACGGTGTCGGTGTTCGTGGAGCCATGAGCAACATGCCTGTACCTGAAGCTACTTTAATGATGCAGTTCGATACCGATCCTGAAAAACAGGAAAAACTGATGGGCATTATTCACGCTGAAGTAGCTGAAATTGTAGCCAACGGACCCCGCGAAGACGATGTACAGAAAGTGAAAGAAAACATGTTGAAGAAAATCAACGAAGATCTTGCTGAAAACAGCTGGTGGGAATCGGCAATAGTACGCCTTTATCAGGATAAACTGAACATGGTGACTGACTACAAAGCCTCGGTGGAAGCACTTAACCCGAAACTGATTCAGGAAACTCTGAAAAAAGTAACCGAACAGGGCAATGTACTCGAAGTAGTAATGCTACCTGCTAAATAAACAGCGATAGTCAATATAAATGAAAGGCAGAATACCGGTTTGGTGTTCTGCCTTTTTTAGTTTGAGATATTTCGTGAGCTAACCCGAA
>JAGPIU010000063.1:3764-6252 GCA_018054805.1 Paludibacter sp.
TCTATTTCAATAAATCCTGAATAGCAATTTCCATTTGTTCGAAACCGAACTGCGACATGATCTGATTACGATAAGTACAAATCTCATCGTTGCACAAATTACCAATACTGCCTTCGTGTGTATGCTGCACATTTTTATCGGGCACAAATTGTCCCGCTTCAATATCGAGACCAACTTTTTTATACGCATCGCGGAAAGGCACTCCTTCGAGCACCAGTCGGTTGACTTCTTCCACGCTGAAAAGATAATCGTAACGTTTATCATCCAAAATATTACGATTCACTTCAACCCTGTCCATCATCATGGCAGTCATTTCAATGCAATCGCGCAATTCACCAAAAGCAGGCACAAAAACCTCTTTGATAATCTGCAAATCGCGGAAATAACCGGAAGGAAGATTATTGGTAATCATTGAAATCTGCTGAGGCAAAGCCTGTATCTTGTTACATTTGGCACGGGTAAGTTCAAACACATCCGGATTTTTTTTATGCGGCATAATACTCGAACCTGTGGTAAATTCGTCAGCCAGTTTTATAAATCCGAAATTCTGCGAAGTGTACATACAGGCATCAAAAGCAAGCTTCGAAATGGTTGCAGCCACTCCGGCCATAGCATTGGCAACTGTACGCTCCATTTTTCCACGCCCCATTTGCGCATATACCACATTGTAATTCATCGACGAAAAACCAAGCAAATCGGTTGTCATCTGACGATTCAGCGGAAACGAAGAACCATAACCTGCAGCCGAGCCCAATGGATTACGATTGGTGATATTCCAGGCCGAAAGAAGCATCTGCAAATCGTCGGCCAAACTTTCGGCATAAGCTCCGAACCACAAACCAAAAGACGAAGGCATAGCCACCTGCAAATGCGTGTATCCCGGCAAAAGCACATCTTTGTAACGATTGCTTTGAGCAATCAACACATCGAATAAATGATTCAACGAGGTCACTGTATCATAAATTTCCTGACGGGCAAAAAGTTTCAGATCGACAAGCACCTGATCGTTGCGCGAGCGACCACTGTGAATTTTCTTACCCACATCACCCAGTTTTCGGGTAAGCATAAGCTCCACCTGCGAATGCACATCTTCTACTCCCCCTTCAATCTCAAAACGGCCCGAAACGGCTATTTTATAAATCGATTTCAATTCGGTAAGCAACACCTCGAGCTCCTGTTTTTCGAGTAACCCGACCGACTCGAGCATAGTAATGTGCGCCATTGAGCCCAACACATCGTAAGGAGCCAGAAACAAGTCCATTTCGCGATCGCGACCCACAGTATAAGCTTCGATACGGTCGTTGACTTTCGTATTTTTTTCCCAGAGTTTCGACATTTCAGTGAATTGTTTTATTTGAATTACTTTCCGAAAAAATGCATTTATTTACTCAGCGCTTTTGCAAGCACATCGGCTACCGAATTAATCCCCGATTTAAGTTTACTATCGAGCATCATTTTAATCATAGCTGGCAATTCGGCACTCATTGTAAGTTTCAACTTCGTATCATTCTCGGCCACCTGCTTCAGCTGAATCCATACATTGATATGAATGGGTGAATTTTCGGACTCGAGTTTAATTGTTTTAAAGGCTTCGCGTTCGATAATGCGAAAACCTACACGCCCGTAACCTTCCACACCAAAGCTACAGCTATCAGTGTCGTACTGCAAATCTTTTACCTTTGTACTAAGTTCGGGATTGTCGGCAATACGGCTCAGATTATTCAGGTCGCTAAGTATGCCAAAAACCATTTCTTCGGACGAAGAAATGGTTTTAATATCACTTTCGTATGTTGACATGCGGATATTTTGTATTAAACATTTATCATTTACACTATTCTATGTAATGCTTTGAACGCAAAACAGCTGAATAAGTTCAATGAAAATCTTATTTCCATTGCGATGGATTCATACGCCATTCTTTGAGTGTATCAATATCGGCTTCACCAATATATTTAGTGGCTAAAGCTTCAGTAAGTACTGCATCGTAATTACAAAGAGTGGTCAGTTTTACTTTTGCAGCTTTGAATTTCTGCTCGGCTTCGGGGAATCCATAAAAGAAAATCGCAATCATACCCAACACATCCGATCCATCTTTGCGAATAGCCTCCACAGCTTTCAGACTACTTCCTCCGGTTGAGATAAGGTCTTCGATCACCACTACTTTCTGACCCGGACGCAAATCTCCTTCAATCAGATTTTCCAGTCCGTGATCCTTTGGAGTAGGACGAATGTAGATAAACGGCAAACCAAGTGCATCGGCCACAAGCGCACCCTGAGCAATGGCTCCGGTAGCAACTCCGGCAATTACTTCTACGTCGGGGTAAAGTTCAAGAATAAGGCGACTTATTTCAATTTTTATAAATGTACGAATCTGCGGATACGACAAAGTTTTACGATTGTCGCAGTATATTGGCGATTTCCAACCCGAAGCCCATGTAAACGGATTACGTGGTTGTAACTTAACAGCTTTGATACGAAGCAGCTTTTC
>JAGPIU010000064.1 GCA_018054805.1 Paludibacter sp.
CCGATAGGGTCAAGCGGATAAATCATTTTGTTGCCGTTGAAAAATGCCGCATTGTTACCAATGTTTATAGTTCTGTTGCTGTTGTTTATCACTTTTATGGCAACCAGTTTAAGGTCTTTTCTCCTCTCATTGTTTGCAAATTTTTTGTTGCCTGTTTTTCTCAAAATATCGTATTGATAATACAGTCCGATTTGGTCGTGTTCATTGCTTGCATAATAATTAAGTTTTTGCGGCTTTATTAACTTATACGGTTGAGCACAGCCGTTCAGCAGCATTACAAGCGCACATATTGTGCTGATAAATAAGAGTTTTTTCATATTGGAATGTAGTTTGTAGTTTTATGAGATATAGTTTTTTAGTTTGAGAAACCTGTTTGAAAAATGGTTATCCGTTAAGCGACCTTTGATAATTTAATGGACTTGTTTTTCATTTCCGGTTTTCTATTCCTGCATGCCGCGAAGCAATTGAAGCAGTATGTAGGGCAAGTCACTGAACAGTTCTGCACTGTAATCGGCCGGATTGTCAGGATACTCAGGCAGATATTCGGCAAGTTTGAGTGCCTGCGGATTTTTTACAATCGTATGTCCGAAAATATCGGTTTCGATACTGGCTATCACTTTTCCATCCGCATCTTTTACCAGCTTTTTGCCAAAAATATCGGTTTCGAACGACATTGCTTTTCGCCCGTTTTTGTCTTTTATTATGGTGTTTCCAAAAATATCGGTTTCGTAACTGATAATGCGGTTCAGTCTCCCGTCTTTGACTATGATTCTCCCGAAAATATCGGTTTCGTACCGCAATATAATATCTCCCCGGTTATCTTTTACAATTGTATTACCAAAGATGTCTTTTCCATAACTTATTTGTCGCATACCATCCTTGTCTTTGATTATCGTATTGCCAAAAATGTCTTTTTCGGCACTGGCAATGCGCCTTCCATTGCCGTTTTTTACCACTTTGTTTCCAAAAATATCGGTTTCGTAGCTTACTACAGTCTGCCCTCGTTCATTTTTGACTACTGTATTTCCAAAAATATCTTTTTCGTAACTGGCTATGCGTTGTCCACGGTCGTTTTCAATAACCGTATTTCCAAAGATGTCTTTTCTGTACACAGACACTATCTGTCCCTCGCCGTTTTTTACAATACGGCGCCCGAAAGCATCGTGCGAAATTGAGGAAATTACCTTTCCATGCTGATCTGTGAGAATGGTGTCGCCAAAAATATTGACTGAAATTTTGGTTTCTAAGTCGCTGGTCTGACTTTGGGATGTCAGTGCTGCCAAAATAAATGCCAGCGTGTAGATGATTCTTTTCATAATGATACTGAATGCAGAGGTTATGTCGGTTGTGAAATTTTATGCGACAAAGTTAATAAGTTTTCGTTAATGTGAAAGGCTTTTCCGATTTATTTTTTGTGAATAGTAAAATATTCAGACAATGAAGCTTTATAAGGGCTTAATAAGTTCTTTAGCGATTATTTATGAGTTGGCACAAAAAAAACGCCTGATACATTTTGAGTGTATCAGGCGATAAGTGCTGAAGCGGAAATTGGTATTTCCGTTAGTAGCGTAGTTTCCGTATTTCGCTAATAAGTGCCTGGTTTTCTTCAGGTGTCCCTACGGTAATGCGCAGGCAATCGTTGCACAGTGTTACTTTTGAACGATCGCGTACAATGATTGATTTTTTTACCAGAATATTATACACATGAATGGCGCCATCCACCTTTACCAGGACAAAGTTTGCATCCGATGGATATACTTCCATTACCATTGGCAGTGTTTTTAGTTGCTCTATCAACTTTGTGCGCTGTTCTTTTATTTGTTCTACCCATTCCTGTACCTGAACTACAGAGCTCTTTTTTAGTGCTTTTTGTATATGCTCCTGAGTCAGAATATTGATGTTGTAAGGATATTTAATTTTGTTGAGTACCGAAATGATTTCTTCGGATGCAAAGGCCATGCCCAAACGAACACCGGCATTGGCCCATGCTTTTGAGAATGTTTGAAGAATAACCAGGTTAGGGAATTCTTTCAGATATTTGATGTAACTTTCGCGTTCCGAAAAATCAATATAAGCTTCGTCGATCACCACAATGCCACGGAACCAGCGAAGTACTTTCAGCACTTCGTCGCTGTTGAGACTGTTCGAGGTTGGATTGTTGGGTGAGCAAAGCCAGATAATTTTTGTACGGGCATTGGTGCCATCCATTACACGATAAGCTTCAATGTCGAAATTGCTGTTGAGCATTACCTGACGGTAAGTGACATTGTTGATGTCGGCGCATACGCGATACATACCGTATGTAGGTTCTATGGCTACTACATTGTCCACATCGGGCTCGCAAAATGCACGATAAAGCAGGTCGATGGCTTCGTCGCTTCCATTGCCCAGAAATATGTTCGATACGGGCACATGTTTGATAGCCGATATCTGCTCTTTCAGTTTTAGCTGATGTGGATCGGGATATCGGTTGTATGGACTGTTGTACGGACTTTCGTTGGCATCCAGATAGACGGAGGCCTGACCCTTGAACTCATCGCGGGCACATGAATAGGGCTTAAGATTGAGGATATTTTCTCTTAACAATTCTTTCAGGTTCATTTTTATATATTTGTGGAGTTAGAATAATACAGTAACAGGGATGTAAAAACACTTTGGATGTATTTACAACGTAACAAAACAGATGCCTGTACATAGTCAAACAAACTGCAAATTTATAAATCCAAAGGTTAAAGAGGGGGTCGGGTCAACTTTAAATAACAAACATTATCAGATAGATACAATCGGTATAGCTCTTCTCAGCGACGATGGCTGTTTTCTCTTTCGAATACATCCTCCTCTTCGTCGAGTCGGATTTTTACCGCATTGCTGTGTGCCTGTAATTCTTCGTTTTCGGCCATCAGAATAATGGCGTTGCTCAGGTTTGTAAGTCCTTCCTTTGTTATTTGCTGAAAGGTTACTTTACGTAAATAGCTGTCAAGGTTTACGCCGTTATAGGCTTTGGCGTAACCATTAGTAGGTAAGGTATGATTAGTACCCGATGCGTAATCGCCGGCACTTTCGGGAGTGTAATTTCCCAGAAATACCGAGCCTGCATTTACAATATTAGCTGCTACACCCATATAGTACTGAGTACAAATAATAAGGTGCTCGGGTGCATATTCGTTCGTCATTTCTACTGCTTCGTTCAAATTCTTTAGCAGAATTATTTTGCTGTTGTCGAGTGCTTTACGGGCAAGTTCCTTGCGGGGAAGTTGTTCTAATTGTAACGCTATTTGCTCCTGTACTTTTTCAATAATCGCTTCGTCGACAGTAATCAGTATCGACTGACTATCTACTCCATGTTCGGCCTGCGATAGCATATCGGCTGCCACAAAAGCCGGATTGGCTGAGGCGTCGGCCAGCACTTCCACTTCCGAAGGACCTGCAGGCATGTCGATAGCCACATCGCGCAACGAAACGAGTTGCTTGGCGGCGGTCACATACTGATTGCCGGGTCCGAAAATTTTATATACTTTCGGAACAGTTTCGGTACCATAGGCCATTGCGCCAATAGCTTGTGTGCCACCAATTTTAAAAATACGGTGAACACCTGCTACTTTTGCTGCATAAAGCACTGCCGGGTGTACTTTTCCGTCTTTTCCCGGAGGTGTACAAAGCACTACCTGTTTACATTCGGCAATCTGAGCCGGAATGCCGAGCATCAGCACAGTGGAGAACAAAGGTGCAGTTCCTCCCGGTACGTATAGTCCTACTTTTTCGATAGGAATGGCTTTTTGCCAGCAATATACACCGGGCGATGTCTGTATCTCAGGCAAATCCTGTAGTTGTTCGACATGAAATTTCCAGATATTACGACGCGCCATTTCTATGGCCTGACGCAAAGGTACAGGCACCAATTTTACGGCTTCTTCAATTTCTTCAGCACTCACCTCAATACTCTCAGGAGCTACTTTGTCAAACTGAAGGGTGTATTCTCTGACAGCCTCATCGCCACGATGTCGCACATCGTCGAGTACTTTCTGTACAGTGCCGAAAAGAGCGGTACTGTCGAAAACAGGACGAGCCAGAATTTCTGACCATTGTTCGCGGGCGGGATATCTGAAAATTTGCATAAAAATATTCAACTAAAAAATTAGCTCACAAAAATACTTTATTTTTTTATATTTCAGCCCCCCGAAATGTTATAAAATCACGCTCAAAGGGTACTTTAACGTTTTGTGCCCGTATTACAGAATAATTATTCCATAATACGGGCACAGAAAATGTATAATTATTTAAAATCTGACTACGAATTCAGCTACAAACTTGTTGTCGGAATTTGGAATCCCGACTCCGTAAAAATACTGTTCGTAGTTGAGACGAATATCATTCAGAAACGGTTTAGCCAAACTAATGGTGATGCCGCCTGTAATACGTGAGCGGGCAATGTCGGGTGCAATAAGTGTTCCTGCTGAATCGAATTTTTTGTTTTCGGTCATCATGTCGTAACGTATGCCCGGAGTAATTTTGGTGATGTTTTTGCTTTTGGGAGTGGCAATGTTGTAAGCTGCAAAACCAAAGAAACCCTGTGTGGGAGTATAGAGGTTGTTTTCGTATGTTTTGTAAAAATATTCACTTTCGAGATGCAGATTTTCAATGTCGTACATAATGCCTCCGCTGTAAAGATTCATCCGAAGTCCTGATGGATTAATTGAGTTTACATCGACCGACAGTTCGAGCGATTTTACGGGGCGAATCACCGAACGAAGCACATAACTAAGTTCGTTGGTTTTGCGCCACGATTTTTGATTATAAAGCCCCGTACCATTGTATACACCTGCCTGAAATGAAAGAGGAAATTCGGTAAAGTTTTCAAATTCGAAAGTGGCTCCCACATCTCTCAGTCCGGTGAGCTGTTTCCCTATAAACGAGCGGTTTGCAAAGTAAAGCTGATGCGGCGAACGCAGATTGTCGGTGCTGAAAGGAACTTTTTGCTGGCCTATGGTAAAATGCCACCATTTCGACGGTTGCAGGCGCAGATAGGCATCGAGCATTTTGGTTGCACCTTCGTCCGAAAGATCAATTTCAGCTTTGTAATTCACAATGGGGCTGAAATTTCCTCTGATACTGAATCGTGCGTTTCGCACCTGAAAACGATGTTCGGCATCGTTGGTGTTGTACTCGTATTTGGCTCTGATAGTCCCATCAATCTGCGGCTCGTAACTTGTCTGAGCTTTCAATTGAATTGAGCTGAAAATGAAAACACACACAAAAGCTATTGGTTTTATTGCCCGTTTCATTAGCTGTAAAAGATTATGATTTGAACTGATTTATAAATGTTTCCCAATTATCAAATAAATCTTTCATGCTGTCGAATACCAAAGCAGCACCACTGTTGGTCAGCACTTTGTCGTCGAGCGGACCAGTGTTGACTGCTATGGTGTAAATGCCGGCAGCAGTAGCCGATTCTACGCCAAGAGGTGCGTTTTCCACCACCACAGCTTCGTGTGCTTCCAGTCCTGCTTTTTCCAAGGCCATCAGGTAGGGCTCAGGATGCGGTTTCCCGTGTTTTACATCAAAAGCTGTCACCATGTTTTCGGGAGCAAAAACATCTGGGAAAAATACCTGCAATCTGTCGAGCAGACTTGGTTGCCCTGAGCCGGTCACTAAGAAAATGCGCAAACCCTGTGCTTTGATTTTGCTGAGTAATTCAGCCGAAAAAGGCATTACCGGGGAAGGCGGATAGGCCTCGAAGTATTTGGATTTTATTTTGTAAATCTGTTGTTTCTCGTCTTCAGTGGCATTGCGGTTCCACTCGCGGTTAAAAGCGCCGTCGATGGTGGAATGTCCCGTGCGCCCTTCGTTCATGTAAGCTTCGTGTTCGGTAAACGGAATACCTATGTCGGTCATGGCGTTTACCCATGCTGTGGCATGGTAGGGCATGGAGTCGAAAAGCACACCGTCCATATCGAAAAATATAGCTTTGGGGTTGAGTTCTTTACTTGTATTGTTTTGATAATGAGAGATGGAATCTGCAAACATAAGGCATTGAAATTTTTGTGCAAAGATACTGTTTTATATCGATAATAAGGAGCCGAAGCTGCCTCTGTACAGGACGTGATGACATAAGTGTTTCATTTATATGTCGTTCGACTCGAAAATGTAACATAATTGTAATCTGCATTGTTTTTCTGATAAACTGAAAATTTATTTTTGCCAATAAAAAAGCCGAATTCTTTTATCATTTTATGAAAAAATC
>JAGPIU010000065.1 GCA_018054805.1 Paludibacter sp.
AAGTTCCAGATTGTCTTTGTAAATATTGTAAACTCCCTTGAACGAAAAACCCTGATTGATAGGCCAGCTTAGCGGACGCACATTGATCTTGAGTTCTGCTTCCAGCTCGTCGAGCAAATCGAAAGCATCTTTTCCTTCGCGGTCCATTTTATTTACAAAAATCATCACCGGTGTGTTGCGCATTCGGCACACTTCCATGAGTTTGCGTGTTTGTGCTTCCACCCCTTTGGCTGTATCCACCACAATAATTACACTGTCCACAGCTGTAAGTGTGCGGTAAGTATCTTCGGCAAAATCCTGGTGACCGGGCGTATCGAGAATATTGATTTTATAATCGCGGTATTCGAAACCCATTACCGAAGTGGCAACCGAAATTCCACGTTGCTTTTCGATTTCCATCCAGTCCGACGTGGCTGTTTTCTTTATTTTGTTCGATTTTACAGCGCCTGCCACATGTATGGCACCTCCGAAAAGCAATAGTTTTTCGGTGAGAGTGGTTTTACCCGCATCCGGGTGACTGATAATGGCAAAGGTGCGACGACGCTGAATTTCTGAAACTAATGACATAAGTGATGTGTATAATTTTTTTAGAGCGTGCAAAAGTACTGAAATTTAGCTAAAGAGCCAAACAACAGCAGTTTCGTTTTACTGATAAAAAAAGTATCCGTGCGGATGGAAAAATACCGACGGATACTTTATGTTGTTTTTACGATTGTAAGTTAAAGGCCGCGACGCTCGCTTACGATAAGCAGGGCTTCGTCTCTGATGGCAATTGGTAGTTGTATGTTGCGTAGTTGCATGCTTTTAAGCCACGACGCTACTTCGTTTTCCTTCAGGGTGTAAAACACATCGGCAATCTGGTTTTGCTGCTGATCGGTTAGCTTTTCGGCTTCAATACCCGAGAGTTTATCCAGTTCTTCGTCGTCGAAATATTCAATTTTGTCACTCGAAGTCAAAAGAGAATCCGTTTCACAGACTTCGTGCGCACCACAACATCCTTCAGGGTTATTTTCAATCACAATTTCCTGCTCTTCATTTTTATTTTTTCGATTGAAAAATGTAAGCAAATAAATCAGTAATCCAAACGCTATCAGCGTAATAATGAGTACCCACATATATTTAAAACGAGATTTATCTTAATTCAACATAATTTTCGCTGCAAAGTTAACTCTTAATGGCCGATTTTGCTTATTTTTGTGAGTTAAAAACACAATAGATTGCAGTTTTTTAAGTTAGTACTTCTGAATTCTGAATTATTATTAAGAACACTTTTTCTATAATACACTTCTTGAAAGCGAAAATTCAACATATCATCCTTTTGTCAATGCTTGTGGTGCTGGCCGGTGGTTGTGCTATGAAAAAAAATACCTGGAGCACCCGAAGCTTCAAAGCGCTGAATACCAAATTCAATGTGTGGTACAATGGCAACACAAGCTACGAAGAGGGTTTGAAAGGCATTGCACAGGCTCATACCGAAGATTATTCGGCCATTATTCCGCTTTATCCTATCAGCAGGCACGAAAATGCAAACTCGGGCAAATCGCAAATGGACAGAGCCATCGAAAAGTCGCGAAAAGCGATTAAACTGTATTCCATTAAGCAAAAACCCGAGCGCAATACCCGTAAATGGAGCGATCCGGAATATCAGCTGTGGTACAATCAGAACGAATTTAATCCCGAACTGATTGAAGCATGGATGATGCTGGCAAAATCGGAGTTTCATAAAGCCGACTTTATTGGCTCAGTAGGTACTTTTACCTACATTTCGCGACATTACAAGCACGACAAGGATGTAGTGGCGCAATGCCAATTGTGGATAGCCCGTGCCTACGGCGAAATGGGCTGGATATATGAAGCCGAGCAGGTTATGTCGAAAATAAAGCAGGACGATCTGAAAGGCACAAACACAGGGCTTTATGCCTCGGTAAACGCCGATTTGCTGCTTAAGAAAAAACAATACCGCGAAGCTATTCCTTTTTTGGAACTTACCCTTAAAAACGAAAAGGACAAGCTGCAAAAGCAACGCATAAACTTTTTACTGGCGCAACTTTACCGTAAAACCGGAAACGCAGGTCAGGCTCTTAAGGCGTTCACTGAGGTGACTAAAATGAATCCGCCTTACGAAATGGATTTCAATGCGCGCATCTATCGTGCCGAGCTCAATCCGAATGTAAATTCAGTACGAAAAGAGCTGCATAAAATGCTGAAAAATGTGAATAACAAAGATTTCCACGATCAGATTTATTACACACTCGGCAAAACCTATATGGCTCAGGGTGATACCGTGCAGGCTATGAAGTTTTACGAAAAATCGGCCGAAAGCAGCACGCGTAATGGTTTCGATAAAGCGCTGACGCTAATCACGCTCGGCGATTTATATTACAACAAACAAAACTACATCAAAGCACAACCCTGTTACGACGAAGCTTCAAAAATCATTACTGTAGAAAACGAAGATTTCGCCCGAGTGGAAAAGCGTGCCATCACGCTGAGCGAACTTGTAGTGCAACACGAAATTGTGGTTTTGCAGGATAGTCTTCAAAAATTAGCCTCACTCCCCGAAGATAAAAGGCTTGAAGCCATCAACAGAGTCATTGAGAAACTTATTGCCGATGAAAAAGCTGCTGCCGAAGCCGAAACTGTCAAAGCCAATCAGATGGACGATGGACCTGAACTTATGCAGCCTATCGGATTTAATCAGGGCGCCGGCGATTGGTATTTTTACAATCCTGCCATTGTAAAATCGGGGCAACGTGATTTCCGCAAGAAATGGGGAAGTCGTAAACTCGAAGATAACTGGCGACGGACAAACAAAAGTTCTGCTCTTTTTGCTGAAGAAACAGGTGCGGAGAATAATGCAGGCGAAGTGACAGAAGGTGCTGAAAATGTACCGGGAGTAGCCTCTGCTACAAGCGATCCAAAATCTCCGGAGTTTTACCTGAAACAAATTCCGATGACAGCTGTGGCCATCAAAAAATCGAACAGCGAAATTGCCGATGCACTTTTCAGCATGGGAATGATTTACAAAGACAAGGTAGAGGATTATCCAATGGCCATTCGTACGTTCGACGATTTTGTAAAACGCTTTCCGGCTGATAAACGTGTAGAAGATGCATATTATCAATCGTATATTGTAAGTACAAGACTGAGCAATGAAGCTGCTGCGCAACAATATAAAGCCATGTTGCTCACGCAATTTCCAAAGTCGAAATACGCCGAAATTCTGTCGCAACCCAATTATGGCGGACGAATGCAGGAAATGATACGCACACAGGATTCGCTTTACCGTGTGACTTACGATGCTTATAACCGAAGCGATTTTAACACGGTGCGAAAACAGGTGGAATTCATGAAAGCAGAATATCCACTGTCCACCTTGATGCCGAAATTTCTGTTTCTGGAGGCTTTAAGTACCGGGAAATCGGACACTCAGACGAATTTTGAAACAAAACTGAACAGTTTGGTTGAAAAATATCCCGAAAGCGATGTGAGTGCAATGTCGAAAGATATTATTGCACTTATGAAACAAGGCCGCGAAGCCAAAACAGGCTCAACGCATGGCAGTTTGCTTTCGCGTCGCGAAAAAAGTACGATCAGTGACGAAACCGAGATCAGAGATCAGCAATTCTCGCCTGAGAAAGAAAGCAAACACAGGCTTTTACTTATTACTTCAGCCGACAAAGAAGGCATGAATAAGTTGCTCTTCAATGTGGCAGCCTATAACTTTACACGCTTTATGGTAAAAGATTTCGACCTGGTGGTGAATCAGATCGACAGCCTGAACAGTTCGCTTTCGGTTACCAATTTCGATTCGTATGACGAAGCGCTCTGGTACCTGAGTTCAGTAGGTACCGATCCTGATTTGCGAACTCTGTTCGATAGTTTTAATACTCAAAAGCTGATTATTTCGGAAGAAAATTATGCTTTATTGCGCACAGTTTTTACGCTTGAAGAATATCAGATTTTCCATCAAAAAAGTCTGGCTAAAAGCACTGTAACAAGTAATACTGCAAATAATTTAGCCATTAAGAAAGATGTAAAACAAACAACTGCCACTAAGCCCAATACGACGACTGTAAAACAAAGCAATGAAGTGGTAGTACCGCAAAATAAAGCTGCTGACACAAAACCGGAAACAAAAATTGATAAGTCAGCTGACACCAAACCGGCCACACAGGTTGCACAACCGCAAACCGCACAAAATCAAACACCGGCGCAAACAAATGTAACTCCGCCTGTACGCGAAACTCCGCCTGCAGTTGTGCAGGACGATGTGCCGCTGTTCAAAAACCTGTTTGCTTATCGTGAGAAGGAAGAACATTATGTGGCTGTGGCTGTTTTATCAGGAAATTTTGATTTCGAAAAATTTAAAGCAGGACTCGATAAATATCATGGTCAGAATTATGCAATGCTGAACCTGAAAATTCAGAAAGAAGCCGTAAATACAATGCAGGTGGTGATTATTGGTCCGTTTGTCGATGCCAATGTAGCCAAGTCGTACCTTTTCCGTACTGTGCGCGAAACTGCCGTTATGGAACCGCTTAAAGGTACTGACTACCGAAACCTGCTTGGCTCACAGCGAAATCTGAACGTAATGATGCAGCAAAATGCAATGAGCACTTATTTCGAGTTTATGCAACAATATTATCTGAAATAAAAATTGACAATGGACAGTTGATAATTGACAGTTGATAATGGATAATAGTCTATTAAAACAGGCAATCTTCAAATCTTCAAATCTCAAATTTTCAAATTTTCAAATCCTGAACTTTGGAACCTGAAACTATAAACAGGGAATTCGGAATACATAACAACAGAAAATGATAGAAGTAAAAAATATAGATAAATCCTTTGACGGAAACAAGGTGTTGAAAAATGTTTCGGCTGTATTCGATGATGGCAAAACAAATATGATTATTGGTGCCAGCGGATCGGGAAAAACGGTGTTGATGAAAAGCATTATCGGTCTGCACCGTATCGACAATGGACGAATTGAATACGATGGACGTAATTTGCCGGATATGCGCATGAAGGATATACGCACATTGCGCCGCGAAGTGGGTATGCTTTTTCAGGGTTCGGCGCTTTTCGACTCCATGTCGGTGCTCGAAAATGTAATGTATCCGCTCGAAATGTTTGCGCGCACCACAAAAGAAGAAATGGAAGAACGTGCACGCTTTTGTCTCAAACATGTCGACTTGCAGGAAAAATCGTTTAAACTGGCACCTTCAGAGATTAGTGGAGGTATGCAGAAACGTGTAGCCATTGCGCGCGCCATTGCCCTGCAACCCAAATACCTTTTTTGCGACGAACCAAACTCCGGTCTCGACCCCAAAACATCGCTTATTATCGACCGTTTGATTCACGATATTACCGTTGAATTTAATATTACCACTATTATCAACTCACACGATATGAACTCGGTAATGGAGATTGGCGAAAATATTATTTTTATCAACAAAGGCGAAATGGCCTGGCAGGGTAGCAAAGAAGATATTTTCCATGTGGACAATGAAGATCTGAATGATTTTGTGTTTGCTTCCAATCTTTACAAAAAAGTAAAAGCAGCGAATTCGTAAAACATTAAAACATTTGAGATTTGAAAATTTGAAGATTTGAAGATTTGAAGATTTCTGGTTAATGAGAATGATACTCATAAATTATAAATCCATCATTCTTAATTCTCAATTATTCATTCTCAATTATCAACTATCAATTATCAACTTATGAAGATTATATCATACAACGTAAACGGTATCAGGGCTGCCCTGACCAAAAACTTTACTGAATGGCTACAGGCTGAGAATCCTGATATTTTATGTATACAGGAAACAAAAGCGCAGCCCGATCAGGTTGATACAATGCTTTTTGCTGAAATGGGTTATACTTCGTTTCTTCATTCGGCCGAAAAAAAAGGGTATAGCGGAGTGGCTATTCTTACCAAAATAGCACCCGACAATGTGGTAGTGGGGATGAATCATCCGCGCTACGATGCCGAAGGACGCGTAATTCGTGCCGATTTTGGCGATTTGTCGGTTATTAGTGTGTATATTCCTTCAGGTTCGTCGGGCGACGAGCGTCAGGCTTTCAAAATGGATTTTCTCGAAGCCTTTTTGCCTTTTATCGAAGAAGTACGCAAAACACGCCCGAATCTGGTAGTGTGCGGCGATTATAATATTTGTCATAAACCCATTGATATCA
>JAGPIU010000066.1:0-3784 GCA_018054805.1 Paludibacter sp.
ATGTACAATTGATAATTAAAAAAAACGTATTGAACAACACTTTTGCCACTGTTTTTCGAAAGTGGACTACCGACTAACCGACAATAACATTAATATATTGTCCACTGTCAATTGTCCACTGTCAATTATTGACGGGAAGGCGTTCAAATACGGGAGTAAGTCAGAAGACCTGCCACAATCGTTGTAAATACATTTTTGCTTTCGGGAAAATATTGCAAAAATCGGATTGTAATCTTCGTGACTGTTGTATTCCATTCTTCATTTCTCAATTTGTTTTTATTGTTTTCAATAAGCAATTGTGTGTATTTACATCTATCGGGCGTTTTTGTAATTTTCTAACAATTAAATATTTAAAACAATGAAAACAAGCAAAATTACCCTGTTTATCCTTTTGGTTGCATTTGCACTGGTTTCGTGCCAGCCAGAGACCGAAAAAGTTCAAACTGTTATTGATTTCGAAGATGTGGCTTTGGGTGACAACGGTCTTTCTTCCGATACTTTTTTTGTAAGTACTGGCTTTAACTTCTATGGCGACCCGAATCAGTTTTGGCTTGGTGGTGTGGTGTGTTCTGCGAAAAACGATACTGTAACAGCCGGATTTATGAATCAGTTTAGTTGTATCGCAGGTTCAGGGGCACTAAATTCAGCTAAGTATGCTGTTTTGTATCAACCCGGATATATCAAAAGTGTTGCCAATAGTAATGGCGATTTTTACATAAAAAGCATTATGCTGAACAACACAACTTATGCCTACAAAGAGATGAAAAACGGAAGTGATTACAGTAAAAAATTCGCAAGCGGCGATTGGTTTAAGCTCACTATCAGTGGATATTATGCAAAAACCGAAACATCGAAAGTAGACGTTTATCTGGCAGATTTCAGAGATGGAAAATCGTTTATCATGAACAAATGGCAGAAAGTTGATGTCAGCGCTCTGGGCAAAGTCGATTCAGTAAGTTTCAGTTTCAGCTCAACCGATAACGGTGATTGGGGAATAAATACACCGGTCTATGTCTGCATCGACAATGTGGAATATGAGCAGGAACTCACAAAATAAATTTCAATTTTCAGCTTTGGTATGCAATGCAGCACTTATCTGCCATAATATGTACTGTGCATACAACAAAAACCGGGTAAGTGATTATCCGGTTTTTTAATATTGAAAAAATATTTTTCGAAATACAATTCTGATAATGAACAGGGTAGGGCTGATGACTGAAAAAAATGAGCTGAAGGCCTTGTAAATTCAGGAAAAAGCAGTACTTTTGTCGCCGGATAAGTCCTACACGACCAGCTCCCTTCGAACTCCCCCAGGGCTTGACCGCAGCAAGGGTAGTAGGTTGTAGCGGTGCGATGTAGGGGGCTTATCCACTTGCCTCTTTAGCTCAGTTGGCCAGAGCACGTGATTTGTAATCTCGGGGTCGTTGGTTCGAATCCGACAAGAGGCTCAAAAAAAGCTCAGAAAGTAATTTCTGAGCTTTTTTTTATTTTCGTTTCGGTAGTATGGCGGTATGTAGATCGGGACATAAAGCTGCTGTGGCGATAAATTTATTATCTTTGTTTTGTGCTGTGTGATATTTCCTGATAGCCTGGAAAATCTCATATTGTTTTATGATTTTAATATAAGATTATTATGTTTAAAAAAATTGTTGCAATTGAGCCGGTGAATTTGATTCCTGCGGCTGAAAAAGATTTATATTTATATGCTGAAAAGGTAGTGCTTTACAACGATATACCAATCGATGATGAAGAGATTGTGGATCGAATTGCTGACGCCGATGCTGTTCTTTTGAGTTATACTTCGTCCATTAATCAGGTAGTAATCGAAAAGTGTCCGCAATTGAAGTATATTGGTATGTGCTGCTCGCTGTATTCTCCCGAAAGTGCAAACGTGGATATTCGCTTTGCTAATAAGCAGGGAATTGTTGTTACCGGTATTCGCGATTATGGTGACGAGGGTGTGGTGGAATATGTGATTAGTGAGCTTGTACGTTGTTTCCATGGTTTCGGTCAGGAGGCATGGAGCGGAATGCCACGCGAAATAACAGGGCTTAAGGCCGGTATAATCGGGCTTGGAAAGTCAGGAGGAATGATAGCCGATGCTCTGAAGTTCTTTGGTGCTGAAGTGAATTATTATTCCCGAACCGAAAAAGCATCTGCAAAAGAAAAGGGTTATAAGTTTTTAAGCTTAAACGATCTTTTGGAGCAAAGCGAAGTTGTGTTTTGTTGTCTGAACAAGAATACAGTACTGTTGCACGATGAGGAGTTCGAAAAGCTGGGAGATAAAAAAATCTTATTCAATACGGGATTGTCGCCTGCATGGGATGAAAAACCCTTTCTTAAATGGCTTGAAGGCAACAATCTGTGTTATTGTGATACTGTTGGGGCGCTTGGCGGAGCGCACTTGCTTGTACATAAAAATGTCAGGTGTATGCAGGTGTCAAGCGGTCGTACCATTCAGGCATTCGACCGCCTGAGCGAAAAAGTGCTGGCAAATCTTTCAGAATACAATAGGCGAAATGATATTTAGTAGCGTGCTAACTACCGACCAACCAGCTATTTCAGGCGTGGCGCTGTACACATCAACAATCGCATGTACCTGATTATTTTTAATTTCCACGCGCTGCGTGTCGCCAGTAAATCCCGGGGTGGATTGCATGGTGACTTGCATTTTTTCAGGACCTACAGAGGCCAGCGATGCTGCAACAGAAACATTAAGTCCGGTTGGGAAAACTCCGATGGCTTCACGGGCCGTTCCTGAAAATACGACTTTTTTTTCTGTTTCTAACGAAGGTTTATATACAACTGATCTTCTTAGTGCTGCAGGTCCCTTTTCGTTGAAAAAGCGGGCGGAGGCGTTGCCCATTAGCGAAGCCGTTCTTAATACATCGAATCCTCCGGTTGCTCCTGATGCAATATATACCCGTGTGTTATTTAATTTAGCTACCCTTTTTACTTCATTGTAAAATTCAGTATCGGCAAATGCGCCAATGGATAGCGTGATAATTGATGTTCCGTTTTCGAGTGTTTTTATGGCTAACTCTTTCATTGCCATTGGCGAGGCAGTTTCTACCAGATAATCTGGTTTCAGGCTCAGTAATTCATCAAGGCTTTTGCAGGCTTTGCAGGCTTTGTTGTACTGTTGCATTTTGTTTGCAAGATAATTTGCTTTAGCGGCTGATCTGGAATAAACTCCGATTAATTCATACTCGGGCAAAATTCCGTTTATTATTGCGTCTGCAACTATTTCTGCAAGTCGCCCACAGCCTACAATTGCTAATTTTTTCATTTTGTGGAAATGTTTTGTTGATAAATAAATGCGTTTCAAACAAATATAACAAATTAAACGCATAAAAAAAAGTTTCAGGCTTTATAAGCACTGAAACTTTTTTTATTGGTGCGCAGAATGAGACTCGAACTCACACACCGTAACCGGCACTACCCCCTCAAAGTAGCGTGTCTACCAATTTCACCATCTGCGCATTGGAATTATGAGGGAAAATTTTTGTGCCCAAAACAGGACTCGAACCTGCACAGCCTTGCGGCCACTAGTCCCTGAAACTAGCGTGTCTACCAATTTCACCATTTGGGCAATTGTATTGGCACAAAAAATTGAGAAAAAAAGCGAAACCAGCAGTTTCGCTTTAACTCTGAGCGAAAAACGGGACTCGAACCCGCGACCCCGACCTTGGCAAGGTCGTGCTCTACCAACTGAGCTATTTTCGCAATTGTTTGTTGGATATATACTGAAATCGTTATTTCAATATCTCTTGCCAAGGCCGGA
>JAGPIU010000066.1:3884-6178 GCA_018054805.1 Paludibacter sp.
GAAATCGTTATTCCTTTTTTGTTTTGCGGTGCAAAGATACTGCGTTTTTGATAATCTGCAAACATTTTCGTCAAAAAAAATCAGAAATTTTTATCTTTCTTTTTTGATTTGTATGCATTATTCCAATAATCAATTATTTATATTTTTTATCTGATGAAATATGTGTATCCGAAAATTGAGAAATTAGCCTTTTGGTTTCTGATTATTGTCTGAAAGTATAACTTACACCTATTGATGCGCGAAATAAGTTTGCAATAACGAATAATGGATTATACGTACTTGGACTTTCATAGCCAAAGTCAGTATAACCACTACCCAGAATGAGTCCAAATTGAAATATGCCTTTCAGGTTTTCATTTCCAGCCTTAAAAGTGTATACCGGTTCAACCTGGAGTAATCTTATTTTCTCGTTTAATTTTACGTAGTCAGGGCTAAACGGCCCATCATAATATGGCAGAATTTCACCCTGAATTTTGTATACAAATATATGTTTGGTCTTAATGTCGAATGACGATTCGAAAAAATCTCCTGTTTTAGCCAATCCTACCTGTAGAAACAGATTTACAAACTGACTCTCTACATCGTATTTCAATGTATTTCTTTCAGTGAACTTATCGTAAACCGATCCAAAGCCAAAACCAGAATATATTTGAAATAAACGATTGCCTTTTTGTCCATAAGGCATGAAACAGCCGCCTCCGAATTCAAATGCATTTTTTTTGAATTCAGCAATGTTTCCGGAGTTTGGTATCGTTTCAAGAGTGATAAACGAATTGCTATTGCTGGTCATGCCGCTGAACGTTATGCCTAAATTGTCGTTCAGTGCATAAGCCGCGTTGAAGTTCCACAGGCCGGATGCCGATAATCCAAGCTTTGCCGTCATATTCAGCTCTTTGTTTATTTTTAGTAGTGGAGTGTAAAGTGCTGTTGGCGTGTAGATTATGAACCCTGAGCAAAGGATGTACAGTGAAGTAAGCAGCAAGCCTGTTTTAATTGTGTTTATCATAGTAATAGTGCCTTAAGATTTGATGGTCAAAGATAAATACTTTTTTTGATTAACTAATTATAAGTCTTAAAAAGTCTGATTCTTTCAGCGGAATTTTTGTATTTTTGCAGCCGTTTTATCAGTTGTTTAAAAATCAAATAAAGCACTTAGTTTCATGAAAATATTTCTGACCATCACTTTGCTTGTGATTTCCAATGTGTTTATGACTCTGGCCTGGTACGGACACTTAAAAATGAAAGAGTTTAAATGGTTCGAAACATTACCTCTTATTGCCATTATATTGATAAGTTGGGGAATAGCATTTTTTGAATACATTTTTCAGGTGCCGGCAAATCGTATTGGCTTTCGCGAAAACGGTGGTCCGTTTACCTTGCTTCAGCTCAAAGTATTGCAGGAAGTAATTACTTTGGTGGTGTTTACCATTTTTTCGCTGGTAGCTTTTAAAAATGAGACTTTTCGCTGGAATCATTTGGTAGGTTTTGTGTTTCTTATTCTGGCTGTCTATTTCATTTTTAAAAAGTAGGCGTATCAGCAGCAAACTTATTACTGAATATATTTGTTTCAAATTTATCGCCTACAATGCCCATTGAAATTTAGTAGTTAAACTGTATAGATTTACATTTTTATTTTATCTTTGCAGACTATTCTTTTTCGCAGTTGTACTGAATTGGTTAGTAAGCTGCTTTGCCCGGATTTATCAGGTAGTTGATTTTTCCTGAAAACCGGATTTTTTTTATATTTAATAATGATATTCTCTGTACGAACAAACACGTTTTTGGTAGCCGGAAACTTATGAAAAATGCTGCTGTGTGCGTTCTTCTCAAATGTTGGGACAGTACATGTGATACGATAAAAATTACTATTTACACATGAAACAATTTTTCAGAATTATTTTCGCAATTGTCCTGTTTACAGGTACTTACTTCACTCTGTCAGCTATTCCGGCATATCCATATCCGATAAAAATTACGCAACCCGATGGCTCCGAACTAACCATTATGCTCAGAGGTGATGAGTTTTACAGATACAAAACAACTTTGGATGGGATTTTATTGGTCGAAGATGCGAATGGAATTCATAAGTATGCCCGTTTGTCCGCCGATGGACGTCGTGTGTCGACCGATGTGAAAGCGCAGGAGATTCAGAATCGCACAAATGCTGAGAGAAAACTTGTCAAAGAACTCCAAAACAGCACAATTCAGAAAAGAATTGACGGTATTCAAAAAGCTGCCCGCGTTTCGGCTGCCGAAAAGGCTGTTTTGGCCGACAATGGTTTTCCACTGACAGG
>JAGPIU010000001.1:0-15363 GCA_018054805.1 Paludibacter sp.
TATTTGAATTTACTCCGTTTTAAAATTCTCGAAAGGCTGACGCCATTTCACGTATTTATCAGCAAAAAGCGCATTCGATTCGTTTGGCCCCCAGGTACCAGCTTCGTAAAAATAAAGCGGAATTTCTGAATTATTCTGCCATGCCTGCAAAATCGGATCAACAAATTTCCAGCTTGCTTTCACTGCATCGGCACGTGCATAAAGCGTGGAATCGCCAATCATACAATCGAGAATAAGCCGTTCGTAAGCTTCGGCAATCTTTTTATCAGCAAGATCGGAATAATGAAAAGCCATATTCACATTCTGCACTTTGAAACCTGCACCCGGAATTTTCATTCCGAAATCGATAGCGACTCCTGCATCGGGATGAATTCGCAGAATAATCATATTGTTGGGTTCGGTCAGACAGAGCTGTTTAAATAACTGATGCGGAGCCGGCTTCAGATGAATAACGACCTCTGTAACACGCTCGGGCAATTGTTTTCCGGTACGCACATAAAAGGGAACTTCGCCCCATCGCCAGTTGTCGATAAACATTTTCAAGGCCACAAAAGTCTCGGTTTTCGAGTTGGGAGCCACTCCTGTTTCCTGCCGGTAACCTTTTTGTACTTCCTCGCCTACCTGCCCCGACACATATTGTCCGCGCACCACAAAATCCTTCACCTCGTTGCCTTTTATCGGACGCAAAGCCTGAAGCACTTTCACTGTTTCGTTACGAATAGAGTCGGAATCGAATACTGCCGGCGGCTCCATAGCCACCACTGCAAGCACCTGAAGCAGGTGATTCTGAATCATATCGCGCATAGCGCCGGAAGTATCGTAATAACCTCCGCGATTACCCACACCGATTTTCTCTGAAGCAGTAATTTCCACTCTGTCGATATATTTACGATTCCATATAGGCTCGAAAAATCCGTTCGAAAAGCGCGTCACCATTATATTCTGAACAGTTTCCTTGCCCAGGTAATGATCGATACGATAAATCTGATCTTCATTGAATCCATTATGCAGCTTTTTATCCAGATCGATGGCTGTATCGTAACTGTATCCAAAAGGTTTTTCCACAATAATGCGTTTCCAGCCGTTATCTTCCTGATTGAGTCCGAATTTCACCAAATGTGCTGCCACCACTTCGTAAAGAAATGGGGGAATTGAAAAATAATAAACGATATTTTGTTTTATTTCAAGCTTTTCCGACAAGTCATCGATATACTCTTTCAGCTGACCAAAATCTTCTTCGGTCTGATTGTGTACTTTTTTATAATACACTTTTTCAAGAAAATCATCGAGTTTAGCAGCATTTTCATTCAGCGAACGTTTTGCAAAAGTGCTCAGACTTTCGCGCACATCATTACGGTATGCCAACGCATCTTTTTCCTGACTGCCCGCACCAAGCACCACAAAGCGCTCAGGCAGCAAATTGTCCACATAAAGCTGAAAAACAGCAGGAAGGAGTTTTCTTTTCGCAAGGTCACCGTTCGAACCAAAAATGACCAGTATCTGGTTTTCTATATTGTTTTTTTTCATCTGCATATAATTAACATCATAGCCACTAAAGGGGAATAAGACGAGTTAAGTTGGTTCTTTAATGCTTGTAATTACCCCTTTGTGTCTCAAATTTATTTTATTTGTTCATGGGTGTTTCACTCATTTTACGTTTATCAATTCATAACAAGCTGAATGCTGTTTTGTTTATCGAAAAATACTATTCTGCAATAGATTTTGCATCGGAAATTTTTAGAACCACTTTTTCCTCCTGAAAAGCAAAAACATTACAATTGCCACAACCACCATTACAACCCACATTATAAAATATCCATTTTGCCAATGAAGTTCAGGCACATAATCGAAATTGGTACCATACACTCCCACAATAAATGTAAGAGGAATAAACATAACTGAAAAAATGGTGAGTGTACGCATAATATCGTTCAGACGCGTACTCATTACAGTGTGATAAATATTGAGCTGATCGTACAGAATTTCGCGATAACTATCCGACAATTCTCCTGCTTCGGTAATATTATCCTGCAACTCTCTGAAATGAAAACGATTCTCTTCCTGAAGAATTTCCGATTCAAGTTTCACCAAACTCAAAATCATTTCACGGGCAGGCTTAATATTTTTACGCAAAAGATTCAACTCTTTTTTGTAATCGTTTATCTCATCCAAAAGTTCTTTTCTGGGCTCATCAGTCATTTTATCTTCAAGATTTTCAATTTTCTCGCCCAGCAAACCAATAATATAAATATAATTATCCACCACTACATCGAGCAGAGCAAAAGCCAGATAATCAACACCCGATGTCCTGATTTTGTTTTTATGTTTACGAATACGCTCACGAACAGGATTAAACACATCGCCCTTTTGCTCCTGAAAGGAAAGCAAACAACCCTGTGTGAGAATCAAACTCAGATTTTCCACCGAAATTGTACGGCCTTCTTCTTTAAACTGCAACATTTTCAGCGTTATAAAAACACCGTTATCGAACTCCTGAACCTTTGGACGAAGCGATGGATTTAAAATATCGGACAGAATATGAAAAGGAACACCTACCAATGCGCCAATTTCTTCAATTCTTTTTTCGTCATGAAGTCCATCAATATTCAACCAGCTCAGATTAGCTTTGCCCAACAGAGCCGATATTTTCTCTGTTCGTTCAATGCCAAACTCACGCACCTCCTCCTGATCGAAATCCATCGCTGTGATGGTTATATGCTCAGCTTTCTTTTGCCCGCGAAAAATCAAGGCATAGGGCGACAAACCAATATCTTCTTTCTTTTTACGGGTATAACGCGACATGTATTCTGAGTTTTATGATTCAACAAATAATGATTGAAAGACCAAAACACAAAGGTAAAAATTTTTTACATTAAACAGCATTTTATGTTGGGGATTAATAGTACGGTCCAGTTCAGGGTTCACATGAATTTTGAACAGACAGACAAATTTCTGTATATTTGCAGCTTGCATATAGGTTTGAGCAGAAAAGCTTTTTTTTGGCACAATGATTGTTGCAGCGACAGTTGCATTCCGAAGCATTTTAAGTTATAATGAAATTTTTGAAAATCATACTATTTGCCTTTTACATCCTGCTCAACTTCGGATTAGTTGTAGCACAGGAAAGCACAAACACACCCGAACGAACACCCGAACAGGAAGCCACCCGACAAACCGAAAAAATGCAACAGGAACTAAACCTGACAACCGAACAGGCGCAACAGGTACATGAAATCAACCTGAAATATGCCCGCGAACGTCAGGTTTCAAATTCGCGCACCGAAGCCTTGCAACGTATCAAAAACAAGGAACAGGATTTGCGAAGAGTTTTAAAACCCGACCAATACAACACTCTACAAAACAAACAATACGAGCGTTCGACACCAAATCCGGCCATCAGGCGCACATCGCCTGCCAACAGCAATTCGTATCGCGAACAAAACACAGAACCAGCATATCGCACCGGTCCGCGCGTGAGGCAGCCAAACAGCGGGAACGGAACTGCACGTCAGCGCCCGAACACAGGCGAACAACGCACACAGCCTGCACAACGCAGCACAAACGATGACAATCGTCGTAGAGCAACTCCTCCAACCGAAAGGAATTCCGGCGTAAGAAGTACTACACCCTACAATCCGCCATCGCGACAAACCACAACTCCATCGCCCACGCCCGGAAGAAGCGCCGAAACCTACACTCCTTCGTCGCGTGGAAGCGACAATAGCCGAAACCCCGAAAGATCAACCGAACGATCGACAAACACTCAACCGTCCGAAAGAAGTGGCAGTTCAAATTCGGGCAGACGATAAAAAAGCTATGCCAAATCCATATTTCAGATTCAAACAATTCACCGTTTTCCACGACAAATGTGCCATGAAAGTGGGCATAGATGGCGTGCTGCTTGGCGCATGGACAGATGTGACTAATGCCGAAAGCATTCTGGATGTGGGAACAGGAAGCGGACTTATTGCTTTGATGCTTGCGCAACGATCCGAAGCTACAGTTACCGCCATCGACATTGATGCCGATGCTGTGATACAGGCAAATGAGAATATTGAAAATTCAGTCTGGAGAAGTAAAATATCGGCCACTCAGATCACATTACAAGAACTTGCCCAAAACACCGGCACTAAGTTCGACCTTATCGTTTCGAATCCTCCTTTTTTTATAAATTCGCTGAAAGCACCTGACGAAAAGCGAAACACAGCGCGACATACCGACACGCTTACCCACGAAGAACTGATTGACAATACACTAAAATTAATCAGCCCAAACGGAAGTATTTCTATCATTTTGCCCGTAGAAGAAGGCACTAAAAGCATTGAATATGCTTTTTCGAAAAAACTGTATTGCAAAAGAGTGGTAAAAGTGCATCCGCGACCCGAAAAACCAGCACACCGGCTATTGATTGAACTTACTCCGGTAGAATGCGAAACACAAAGTTCGGAACTCTGTATCGAAAATGGCGAGCGACACAATTACAGTCCTGAATTTACTGCAATTGCATCACCCTACTATCTAAAACTCTGACTTAATGTGCTTCGAGCCAGTTAGCGCCCACGCCACAATCGGCAATCAAAGGCACTTTAAGCGTAATAGCACTTTGCATTTCTTCAATCACTATTTTTTTAGCCTGTTCAATTTCATCTTTGGGAACCGAAAAGTTCAACTCATCATGCACCTGCAAAATCATTTGCGTTTTCAGATTTTCCTGTTCGAGACGCTTCTGAATTTTCACCATCGCAATTTTAATGATATCGGCTGCTGAACCCTGTATAGGCGCATTTATGGCATTTCGCTCAGCATAACCACGCACCACACTGTTTTGCGAATTTATGTCGGCCAGATATCTTTTGCGGCCAAAAATTGTTTCCACATATCCATTTTCACGCGCAAGTTGCACGGCATCGTCCATGTACTTTTTCACATCAGGATAAGTAGCAAAATAGCCATCTATTAACTCTTTTGCTTCTCCACGCGGAATTGCCAGCCGTTCAGCCAACCCGAATACTGAAATACCATAAATAATACCGAAATTGGCCGTTTTGGCCTTTCGGCGCATATCCGAAGTTACTTCTTCGAGCGGAATTTTATTGATTTTAGCAGCCGTAGCTGTGTGAATATCGTGACCGCTATTGAATGCTTCGAGCATATTATGGTCGCCACTCAAATGCGCCATAATACGAAGTTCGATTTGCGAATAGTCGGCGCTGAAAAACACACAACCTTCGTCCGGAATAAACGCTTTGCGAATTTCCTTGCCCTGGGCATCGCGTATCGGGATGTTTTGCAGATTCGGATTGGTGGAGCTAAGACGACCTGTGGCCGCCACCGTCTGATTAAACGAAGTATGCACTTTACCCGTTTTAGGATTTACCAACAAAGGCAACGCATCAATATATGTACTCAGCAATTTGCGAAGGCCGCGAAAGTCGAGAATTTTACCCACAATAGGATGTTTGGAACGGATTTTTTCCAGAATATCTTCGGAAGTTGAGTATTGTCCGGTCTTTGTTTTTTTGGCTTTGTCATCGAGTTTAAGACGATCAAAAAGCACTTCGCCCACCTGTGCCGGCGATGCTACATTGAAACTATAACCTGCCATTTCGTGAATTTCCTCTTCAATTTTTATGGCTTCGGCAGTCAGAATTTCCGAGCTGAGTTTCAGCGCCTCCGTGTCAATCCGTACACCATTATGCTCAATGGTGGCAAGCACTTTCATCAGTGGCATTTCAATTTCGTAAAACAGGTTTTCAATACCGTTCGATTTAAGCTCCTCAGCCAGAATTTGTTTCAGCTGAAAAGTAATATCGGCATCTTCGGCAGCATAATCTTTCAACAAATCGACATCCACAAAACGAATATCGAGCTGATTTTTACCTTTTCCACCTACAAGTTCTTCATAATGAATGGTGCGATAACGCAAGTAAATTTCCGCCAGATAATCCATTCCATGCCGCAACTCGGGCTGCAGCAGATAATGCGCAATCATTGTATCGAACAAATTTCCCTTCAGTTCAATGCCATACGACCAAAGCATTAATAAATCGAATTTTATATTCTGACCTATTTTTTCGATATGCGTAGCCTGGAAAAAAGGTTTGAATTCCCGCAATATATCTTCCACTTCAGCGCGTTCCGAAGGCAAAGTCACATAATAAGCTTCGCCCTTGCTAAAACAGAACGACATTCCAACAATATCGGCCATAAACGGATCGACTCCGGTAGTTTCGGTATCGAAGCAAACCGATTTTTGCATAAAAAGTTTCGAAATAAGGTCGGCACGTTGCACTTTGGTTTCGACAAGCATGTAACTATGAGCCACATTTTTCAGAGTCAACAGCTCATTTGCAGCCACAGGTTCGGGCTCTGTAAATTGCTTTACAGCTCTTGCAGGAGCAGTCTGTTTCTTGTCGGGCGCATCGGGCGCATCAAACAGCGACATTTGTCCGGCAGGCGCTTTTGCCGGCGAAAACTGCACATAAGTGTTGGCTTCGTCGGGCGGAAGCGAAGTAAATGGCTTTGCTCCAAACTTATTGCGTGTCATAGTTCGGAATTCCAGCTCATCGAACAGTTCTTTAAGTGCATCTTCGTTTGGCTCCTCAAGCTCAAGAGCTTTTTCATCAAACTCCACAGGCACATCTGTTTTGATGGTAGCCAGAAATCTTGAGAAAATAATCTGATCTTTGTTTTCCTCTACTTTGGTTTTCAGCGCACCTTTCAGTTCGCTGGTACGGGTAAGCAGCACGTCAATACTCCCGAATTCCTTCAGCAGCTTCACAGCCGTCTTCTCACCCACACCCGGACAACCCGGAATATTATCCGACGAATCGCCCATAAGCCCGAGTAAATCAATCACCTGCCCGTGACTATCAAGATCGTACTTTTCGCGAATTTCCTTTGGCCCCATTATCTCAAAACCTCCGGTGTGTTTTGGTCGGTACATTGAAATATGGTCGGACACCAACTGCCCGTAATCTTTATCGGGCGTAAGCATAAACACTTCAAAACCTGCACTCTCAGCCATTTTCGAAACTGTGCCGATTACATCGTCAGCTTCAAAACCCGGCACTTCGAGAATGGGAATATTATAAGCCTGAATTATTTTTTTAATATATGGAACAGCCAGTTTTATATCTTCGGGGGTCGATTCGCGCTGTGCTTTGTACTGCTCGTAAGCTTCGTGACGAAACGTAGGTCCGGCCGGATCGAAAGCCACCGCAATATGCGTGGGTTTTTCGCGCTTCAACACATCTTCGAGGGTATTTACAAAACCATAAATAGCAGATGTATTGAGACCTTTTGAATTAATACGCGGAGCACGGATAAAAGCATAATACGCCCTGTAAATAATGGCGTAAGCGTCGATAAGGAAAAGTTTTTTCATTCTTCAGACATTTAATAATTATTGTTGATTTGTTTTCATCACATAGTACACAGTAGTTTTGAAAACAACAGAAAAGACTAAGAACACAATAGCATTATCCCGAATGTCGGGATAATTTCTGAGCGATAAAAGTATCGTCAGATACTTTTACTATATGAACTAAGTCTTTTTCTTAAATAATTTCTATGTGTTCTATTGTGTTAGAAACATATCATTCAATATTTCAACAAACTTAGAAGTAGCAAAGATAAAGAATTACAGGCAAACAACAATTTTTGCAGACACTTAAGTAACAGGAACAAAATAATGTCGCATTTTAAATTTATTACAATTAAAATCACTACTGACCGACTAAACATATGAGATTCAGATCCGCCGCGGCGGATATGTTTTCACCACATAGTACACAATAGTTTTGAAACAACAGAAAAGAATAAGAACACATAGGATTATCCCGAATATCGGGATAATTTCAGAGCGATAAAAGTATCGTCAGATACTTTTACTATGTGAACTAAGTCTTTTTCCTCAATTATTTCTATGTGTACTATTGTGTTAGAAATATATCATTTAATATTATTCGCTACTTAGCTCCATATATTTAAAACGCAAAACAGTAAATTTGGCTGTATTATTCTTATTCACTACATTCTTTTTGTTACTTAAACCTGTATACCGAATTAAATATTCTGACAACCAACTATCGCACCATATATATTTATTCACTATATCTGATTACCATATAAAACGTATATAAAACGCATATAAAATGCATATAAAACGCATATAAAACGCTCCTATATATCCGTTTTATATCCTGTTTATTTCCATTTTATTTGGTATTATAATATATTGAAAATAATATTGAGTATACAGGTTGCTCACTGTAAACAAAAGAACAGAGCCCGTAAGAGTCGTTTTCAATTACCACTCTTCACGGATATGCCACCCTTCAGGGATATGTCCTTTAAACGAGCAAATAATGGCGCTCGTTCGACGGGTTTTGTAAACCCGTCGGAATGTATTATAAGGATTTTTTAATCCGCTAAGCTACAAATGTACATTTGGAAAATACTCATAAACTTGTGGTAGCTTTAAAACACATCGGTATCATATCGGAACACAGTTCCTCATAGTATATTCCGACGGGATTCGGAATTACTCCCTATGGTCGTGACCTCTGGTTCCCGTCGAACGTGTGCGAAGCTTAGTGCTTTTAAATAGTATATCCGTTTGGTCGGGGGTAACTTATACAAGCTCTGTTTTATGACAAAAAAGATGTATTTTAAGCAGTTTTAATTCGTTTAGGCAAAACTTAATAAGCCCCAATGTTGTTTTAACGAAAATTACTTATAAAAATCAATTGAAAATCGTTTGAAATTGTAAAATTGATTACTTTTGCAAGCCGAACGACAATTCCCACATTCTCCATGAATTTAATAGATGACATCAGAAAGCCGATAGCAACTGAAATGCAGATTTTCAAAAAGATATTTGCGGACTCACTACGTTCGGACAATCCGCTACTTTCGAGCATTAACGACTATGTGCTACAGGGGAGCGGCAAACAGCTTCGTCCTATTCTGACGATTCTCTCATCGAAACTCTTAGAAAATGTAACCGAGGCCACTTACAATGCTGCACTTTCGTTAGAGTTACTGCACAATGCCAGTCTTATTCACGACGATGTGGTGGATGATACTATGGAGCGTCGCGGACGCCGCTCGGTAAATGCACGGTGGTCGAACAAAGTGGCTGTCCTTTCGGGCGATTATATGCTTTCGAATGCACTTATCAGCGCCACACGCACCCGGAATCTTGATATATTATTTGCAGTTTCAACCATTGGAATGGAACTTTCGGATGGCGAACTACTACAACTCACCAACACACAACAAACCAAAATTACCGAAGAGGATTATTTTAAAGTAATCCGTAAAAAAACAGCTTTGCTCTTTGCTACCTGCACCGTGGTTGGCGCATATGCCGCCGGCGCAACAGAAGATCAGGTACAGAAATTGCGTAACTTTGGAGAGTATCTTGGAATCTGCTTTCAGATAAAAGATGATATTTTCGACTATTATTCTGATATTGAAATAGGAAAACCCACTGCAAACGACCTCAGAGACGGCAAGGTAACACTACCGCTCATTTATGCCCTCAAAAACACCACGGGCGAAATCAGAGAAAAATGTCTTGCAATTATCGACAGCAAAGACTTTAGCAATGAACACGTGGAGTTGATTATGAATTTTGCAAAAGAAAACGGAGGACTCGAATATGCCTCACAATTGATGATCGATTTCAAAAACCGTGCTATCAGCGAGCTCGCCGACTTCCGCGATGGAGATGTAAAAAATGCGCTCATTCAATGTGCCGAGTTTGCAGCTGCCAGAAAGAGCTAAAACAGCAGCAATAATACCATCGCATTAATACTTTTCAGCCAACCAAGGACATGACCAGCAGTCATGTCTTTTTTCATCTAGAAACATTGGCAAAATCCGATTCAGATACATCTCTCAGAAATTAGCTGTTTATCTCAATCAAAACCTTAGCTCTCTTTCGTCAATTATGTCACGACAACGAACTTCCAAAAAAACAGACACAGGCACCTAGCCCCACACAAGAACCTATCATTAAGCCAATTACAAAAATAAGAAAACAAACAACTACAAACAAACATAAGAATTCACATATATTCATCGTAAAATAATTATCTGCAACAACTAAATTATCATATTTTATTTCTATTTTTGCGAACTTTTTCTTCAAGAAAACACAATCTAACTATTTCAGATTTAATTCCGAAAGCACAACTAAACAATTCAAATTACACACAAGCAGCCACAACAATGAAAAACAAGTACAGAGACCTGATCGAACAAAGCTTTGAATTCCCGAATGAAGAATTCAATGTAATTGAAAATAATCTTGAATGGTTTGGAGTTCCGCTTATGGACATTATCAAACAATATGGCACTCCCCTGAGAATAGCATATCTGCCGAAAATAGGACAAAACATTCAAAAGGCACGACGCATGTTCAATGTGGCAATGGCCAAAGTGGACTACAATGGCGATTACAACTATTGCTACTGTACTAAAAGTTCCCATTTCTCATTTGTAATGGAGGAAGTGCTCAAACAGGGAGTTCACCTGGAAACATCCTCGGCCTTCGATATAAACATCATGGAATCGCTTTACGAGCAGGGACTTATGAAACCTGACACCTACGTAATTTGCAACGGATTTAAGCGACCACAATATGTAGAGAACATACAGAACCTTATGCGACAAGGATTTACAAACGTAATCCCTATTCTCGACAATAAATTTGAACTCGACTTGCTCCTGAAGGACTTCGACATGAAATTTAAAGTAGGCATAAGAATTGCAGCCGAGGAAGAACCAAAATTCGACTTTTACACCTCACGACTTGGCATCAGATACAACGATATTATTCCATACTACATGAATAATATAGCTGAGAATGAACAGGTGGAGTTGAAAATGCTGCACTTCTTTATAAACACCGGAGTAAAAGACACTGCTTACTATTGGAATGAGCTAAACAAGGCAATCAACCTGTATTGCGAGTTGAAAAAGAAATGTCCTGAACTCGACAGCCTGAACATTGGCGGAGGCTTTCCAATTCAGACTCACCTTGACATGTCATACGACTATGAATATATGGCCGAAGAAATTGTGGCACAGGTAAAAAACATATGCGACTTAAACGGAGTAGCCGAGCCACATATATTTACCGAATTCGGATCGTACACAGTAGGCGAAAGCGGAGCAATGCTTTACTCTATTGTAAACCAGAAGAAACAAAACGATCGTGAGCTTTGGAATATGATAGACAGTTCGTTCATGACTACACTCCCTGACACATGGGCTATCAATCAGCGCTTTGTATTTCTGGCCATCAACAACTGGGATTCTGAATACGAACGCGTAAACTTAGGCGGACTAACCTGCGATAGTGAAGATTTTTACAACGCAGAAGTTCACTCTAATGCAATTTTCCTCCCGAAAATGCAGGAAGAACGCGAACAATATATCGGATTCTTCCACACCGGAGCTTATCAGGAGTCACTCAGTGGCTTTGGTGGTATACAACACTGCCTTATTCCCGCGCCCAAGCTGGTAATAATCGACAAAGACGAAGATGGCGAATACTTTACCAAACTTTTTGCCAAAGAACAAAGCTACAAATCGATGTTGAAAATCCTGGGCTACTGACACAGAACCCAACAAAAGCACAACGGGTCGCATTTTACAATGCGACCCGTTGTGTTTTATAATTATCAAAGACTTTATCAGAAGTAAGTCACTTCATGACCTTCGATAGAGGTAAGCAGATTATTAGCCAAACGACTTGCTCCGAAGCGGAACATTTTGTTATTCAACCACTCATTGCCAAGCAGAGCTTTTACAATAGTATAATGTTTCACTGCATCATCAGTAGTCACAATTCCACCCGCAGGCTTATAAGCCACCTTCACTCCGGTTTTCTCATACCATTCCTTGATAGCAGAACACATTACATAAGTAGCTTCGAGGGTTGCAGCCACAGGAATTTTACCAGTTGATGTTTTGATAAAATCGGCACCGGCAGCCATTGCAATCAAGGAAGCCTTCTTGATATTTGAGGCCGACTGAAGCGCTCCCGATTCTATAATTACTTTTAAATGTGCATCGCGACAAACTGCTTTCAGTTCAGTAAGTTCTTCGTACATTTCCTCGAAATTACCTTCGAGAAATTTACCAATAGAAATCACCACATCAATTTCGGTAGCACCTTCGGCCACAGCCATTGCAGTCTCGGCAACCTTCACTTCAATAAAAGTCATCGACGAAGGAAATCCGGCGGCCACCGAAGCAATACCGATATCCTCTTTGAGATATTCTTTTACCACAGGCACCATCGAAGGATATACACAAATAGCACCTACATTGGGCAAATGCGGATATGCAGCTTTGAAACCGTTTACTTTTTCGCACATTGCAATGATTTGCGCATCAGTATCGGTCCCGTTAAGTGAAGTAAGGTCAATCTGACTCAGACACTGCTTGTACACTTCCACATTATTATTGCTTTCGAAACTCTCTGATAAAATTCGATCGATGTCAGCTTTTACTTCCGCATCACTCAAATTGCAATTATATAACCTAAATAAATCGTCGAACTTGCTCATAATTAATTATATTAAAAAACCTCAGACCCCAAACAGATCAAAGTTTATCATTTTCTAAATGTCTTTTATTATCGCGGTTTGTTTTTTTCTCGATATTCTTGCGGAAAGCCTCTGTCAGGTCCACACCTGTTTGATTTGCCATACAAACCAAAACCCAGAGCACATCGGCCATTTCGTCGGCAAGATTGTATTTCTCATCCGATTTTTTAAACGACTGATCGCCATAAGTTCGGGCCATAATCCGCGCCAACTCACCCACCTCTTCAGTCAGAATGGCCATATTCGTAAGCTCACTAAAATAGCGCACTCCGTATTGCCGAATCCAGTCGTCGACCATTTTCTGAGCCTCCGATATGGAAATGTCATTATTCATTTAGTCGGGCAATTATGGTTTCGTTTCCGGTAGTTTTATCGCCAGTCTGTACAAAAATCTCAGTATCCATTGGAAGAAACAAGTCCACCCTTGAACCAAATTTAATAAAGCCGAGATGCTCGTTCAAATGACAGGCTTTTCCGGCATGTGCATAAGTTACAATACGACGTGCCAATGCTCCCGCAATCTGACGAAGCAAAATTTCGGTACCTGCATGAGTTTTAATTACCACAGTGGAGCGTTCGTTTTCGTGACTCGATTTTGGGAGATAAGCACCAATATGACGGCCATCGTGATGTACCGCTTTGAGTACAGTACCGGCAACCGGATACCAATTGGCATGCACATTGAAAACCGACATAAAAATTGAAACCTGAATACGTTTATCTCCAAAATATTCTGATTCTTCGGTTGGCTCCACTACCACAATAGTGCCATCGGCCGGTGCAACCACTAATCCGGGATCGTCAATTTCGACCACACGCGTAGGATTGCGAAAAAAATACGCAAAAAAACACAACACAGCTGCCGACACGCTTGTGGTGATTGCCAGTGCTAAATGTGGAAAACGAAGGTAAATAAAAAGGTTGAGTACGAAAAGAATAAAAAGCAGCGATAGTAATATAAGCCTTCCTTCTTTGTGAATTTTAATATATCTCATTGTTTTTCAGTTTCAAAATCAGTTTACGACAAACACTTAACACTGTCAGAGTTTTCACAAATCTGAAAGGCGAAAAGCAAACAAAAATATAGAAAAACTTTTATCAATGCAAGCCTGCAAACAAACTTTTTATTTCACACAGAATTGATTAACTTTGCAGCTTCAAAAAATCAGAATATGAGTGCCGGAGCCACAAGCCGAAGTGTTAGTAAATCGCATTCTGAAAAATTCTGCCTGAAAATTCAAAAAACTCAATATCAAACATATGAACCTATCATTGCTTTCAGCCATTTCGCCCATCGATGGTCGTTACCGTAGTAAATCGCAGGATTACGCCCTTTATTTTTCTGAATTTGCACTTATCCGCTACCGCGTTCAGGTAGAAGTAGAGTACTTTATTGCGCTTTGCGAAATCCCTCTTAAACAGCTCGAATCAGTCCCTACTGATTCATTTCCAAAACTGAGAAGCATTTACCAAAACTTTTCGGAAGCTGATGCACAACGCATTAAAGATATTGAAAAAGTAACCAACCACGATGTAAAAGCAGTAGAATACTTTTTGAAAGAAAAATTTGATGCCCTGCGTCTCGATGCCCACAAAGAGTTTATTCACTTCGGACTTACTTCGCAGGATGTGAACAACACTTCGGTACCACTTTCGGTAAAAGAAGCTCTGGACAAAGTATATTACCCTGAAATTGAAAAACTGGTTCAGGTACTTACGCATTTGGCTGATGAATGGCGCGACGTATCGATGCTTGCCAAAACACACGGACAGCCCGCTTCGCCCACCCGACTGGGAAAAGAAATAATGGTTTTTGTAAACCGTATCAATCAGCAGCTTACGCTACTCCGTCAAACTCCGGTAGCAGCAAAATTTGGTGGAGCCACCGGCAACTACAATGCTCACAAAGTGGCCTATCCCGCAATCGACTGGAAAGCCTTTGGGAATAAATTTGTATCGGAAAAACTGGGTCTCGAACGTGAACAGTGGACCACACAAATTTCGAACTACGACCATCTGGCAGCTCAGCTCGATGCCATGAAACGCATCAACAATATTCTGATTGACCTTTGTCGCGATGTATGGACTTATGTATCGATGGAATATTTCAAACAAAAAATTAAAGCCGGAGAAGTTGGTTCATCGGCCATGCCACACAAAGTAAACCCAATCGATTTTGAAAATGCAGAAGGAAATCTGGGAATGGCCAATGCAATTTTCGAATTCTTATCAGCTAAACTTCCTATTTCGCGCCTGCAACGCGACCTTACCGACAGCACAGTGCTCCGTAACATCGGAGTGCCATTTGCCCATACCATGATTGCCACACAAAGCATATTGAAAGGACTGGACAAATTACTACTAAACGAAACCGCCATTTACCGCGACCTGGACAATACATGGGCTGTGGTTGCCGAAGGTATTCAAACGATACTTCGTCGCGAAGCGTATCCTTCGCCTTACGAAGCACTAAAATCGCTGACACGCACCAACGAAGGAATTACCGAAGCTTCAATACGCGACTTTATTGAAACACTCAAAGTGGACGATACTGTAAAAGAAGAACTTCGCCGAATTACGCCAAGAAATTACACCGGACTGTAACCATAATTTCAGATACAGCTCACAACATCAATTCGCTCTGCATTATGTTTAAATTTATCACTCTGATTAAAAGATTTGTTCCACCATATAAAAAATATGTGGTGCTAAGCTTGCTTTTCAATTTACTTGCGAC
>JAGPIU010000001.1:15463-20958 GCA_018054805.1 Paludibacter sp.
TGGCTCATCGGACGCATTGGCCGTTCGCTCAAAAGTTCGTCGAGAAAAGGTCAGGAGCAAACAGGAGAAATTCTTTCGCAAATAGAAGAAACGCTGGGCGGTTTGCGAATCGTAAAAGCTTTCAATGCAGAACACAAAGTCAGTGCGCGCTTTTCAGATCTTAACGAAAAAATCCGTCAGACTTTTACCCGCATGCACCGACGCTACAACCTGGCACATCCTGTAAGCGAACTCATTGGTACAATGGTGATAGCCGTTCTGCTTTGGTTTGGCGGAATGCTGATCGTGGGAAACAACAGCAGCATTGGTGCAGCCGAATTCATCTATTATCTGGTGATTTTTTACAGCATCATTGCTCCGGCAAAAGACTTATCGAAAGCCACTTACAGTGTACAAAAGGGTTTAGCTTCGCTCGAACGTGTGGATAAAATTCTGCAAAGCGAAACAGCCATTACCGAACCTGAAAGTCCGGTAGCCATGAAACCATTCCATAAGGAAATTGAATTCCGTAATGTGAGCTTCCGCTACCAGAGTGAATGGGTTTTGCGCAATATTGAGCTGCGCATTCCGCAGGGAAAAACTGTAGCGCTTGTAGGACAATCAGGATCGGGAAAATCAACGCTGGTCGATTTGCTTCCGCGATACTACGACCCTGAAGAAGGACAAATTCTGATCGACAGTGTAGATTTAAGACAACTGCGCACACACGACCTGCGCACTCAGTTGGGAAATGTAAATCAGGAGGCAATTTTATTTAACGACACCTTCTTCAACAACATTGCTTTCGGGGTAGACAATGCCACAGCTGAACAAGTAGCAGAGGCTGCTAAAATAGCCAATGCACACGATTTTATTATTGCCACCGAGGATGGTTACCAAACGAACATTGGCGACCGTGGAAGCAAACTCTCCGGGGGACAACGTCAGCGCATCAGTATTGCCCGTGCCATTTTGAAAAACCCACCCATACTGATTCTCGACGAAGCCACATCAGCGCTCGATACCGAATCGGAGAAACTGGTACAGCAAGCACTTGAAAATCTGATGCAAAACCGAACTACTCTGGTTGTTGCACACAGATTATCGACTATTAAAAAAGCTGATGAAATTTGTGTGTTACACGAAGGCCGGATTGTGGAAAGAGGAAGACACGAAGAACTTATTGCTCTGAATGGATACTACAAACGGTTGGTAGATATGCAATCTTTTTAATGTAGCAGCATTAAGAAGATGCAAATAAACATAGAAACATATATTTATTTAGTTAAATATAGCATTATTTAAAAAACAAAAAATATCTTTGCTGTAAATAAGAATAAATCACATTTATTTAAAACTAAAAAGATATGAGTTTACTGAAAGAATTTAAGAGTTTTGCCATGCGTGGCAATGTAATCGACCTGGCTGTCGGTGTGATTATTGGTGGAGCATTCGGGAAAATTGTGGCTTCACTTGTAGCCGATGTGATTATGCCTCCAATCGGGTTACTGGTAGGTGGAGTTAACTTCGTTGATCTGAAATGGGAAATGAAAGCTGCCGAAATAGTAGATGGCGTTGAAAAAGCTGCTGTCACACTGAATTACGGAAACTTTCTTCAGGTCACATTCGACTTTATTATTGTAGCGTTTGCCATTTTCATGTTCATAAAGGGAATGAACAAATTGAACAAGAAAAAAGAAGAAGCTCCTGCACCTGCAGCACCTCCTGCCCCCTCGAAAGAAGAATTGCTTTTGGCTGAAATACGCGATTTGCTAAAAGAAAAGAAATAGACAAAATATTAAAAGTCCCTGGTTTTCAGAGTGAAAAATCCGGGACTTTTAATATTACTTTACTCAAAACCGAGCAATTTCCCCAGACCAAGTTGATTGATAATAATAAGGCTAATACCTACCGGAGCAAGATATCTGACGAGAAATAAATAAAGTTTGAAATAGCCCACTTTCAGTTTTCCGGCATTGCTCATTTCGTTCAAAATTGCATTCTTATCAAGCATCCAACCTACAAAAACAGAGATCAGCAACCCTCCTAATGGCATCAAAACTTTCGAAGTCGCATTATCGAACAAATTAAAAAATCCCATTCCAAAAATTGTGACATCACTCCAAGTCCCAAGTGAAAGTGACGAAAGCACTCCTAAAAACAATATTCCAAGAGACACATACACTATCACCTTGTGCCGTTTAAAATTAAACTCCTCAACCATATAAGCCACAATCACCTCGAGCAATGAAATTGTAGAAGTAAGTGCAGCTACCGCCAGTAAAACAAAAAACAAAATCGCCCAAAAATATCCACCTGGCATATGAGCAAATACATTTGGCAGCGTTATAAATACCAGTTCAGGTCCCTGAGCCGGATCAATACCCAAAGAAAAAACTGCTGGAAAAATAGCCACAGCAGCCAATACTGCCACCAAAGTATCGAGCAATGTTACTTCAAGCACAGTATGTTGAAGATTATTTTTTTTACTGATATATGATCCATATGTAATCATACAACCCATCCCAAGACTCAGTGAAAAAAACGCCTGCCCCATGGCACTGAGAATCACCGAGGAATTTATTTTGCTGAAATCCGGTTGAAAAAGAAACCTTAGCCCCTCGGCACCTCCCGGCAAAGTGACCGCCCTGATTCCCAATGCAATTATAATCAGAAAAAGCATTGGCATCAGAAACTTTGAACTTTTCTCAATCCCATCCTTCACCCCAAGATAAACAATTGACGCTGTAAAAGCCGTAAAAAGTGTCATCCAAAGCAATGGCCTTGTAGTATCCGTACTAAAATCGGTAAAAACCTTCGTGAGCGCTGCAGAATCTTTTGCACTAAACTGATTACCAACAGCCTGCACAACATATTCGAGAGTCCAACCAGCAACAACCACATAAAAACCAAGAATCAGAAATGATGTAATCACACCCATAAGCCCTACAAGCCACCATTTCTTGCCTGGCGCAAGTTTACGAAACGAACCCGCCGTGTTGGCCTGTCCCATTCGCCCAATCACAAACTCAGACATCATAACCGGCATACCCAGCAAAACCACACATAATAAATAAATTACAAGGAAAGCGCCACCTCCGTATTGTCCAAGTTCATACGGGAATCGCCATATATTACCCAACCCTACAGCCGAACCTGCTGCCGCAGCTACTACACCCAGTTTACTACCAAAATTTATTCTTTCCTTGTCCGTCATTGCATTTGTAATAAATAATGACACAAAAATAACCAAAACAAACCAATATGTAAATTACACAACCAAAATTGAAGCAGTTTTATAGTTTTTAAGCTAAAATCATATTATTTTTCCATCAACCGTGAACAGTAGCCGGCACTTTCTGTCGCTTTTACATTCAATACAAACATATCAATTACAGCAAAGTCAATAATCGAAACCATCCGTTCCTGCTTTTTAGCGAAATTCATTATCTTTGCACAGAAGTAAAAAAATATCTGAATGAGAAAGTTAGTTTTTGCCACAAACAATGCTCACAAACTGGAAGAAGTGAGAGCTGTACTCGATAATAAAATTGAAATTGTAAGTCTGAACGAACTGGGCTGCTACGACGACATACCCGAAACTGCCGACACACTCGAAGGAAATGCACTGATAAAAGCTGAATATGTTTTTAATAAATTTGAAATGGCTTGTATAGCCGACGATACCGGCCTTGAAGTGGAAGCCCTCAATGGCGAACCCGGAGTATACTCGGCACGTTATGGTGGCGAACCGCACAATGCTCAGAAAAACATGCAAAAACTCCTTACAAATCTCAAAGGAATCGAAAACAGAAAAGCCCGTTTCAGAACTGTGATTGTACTCAAGGACGCTGAACGCGAACTCTACTTCGAAGGAACAATTCACGGACACATTTCCGAAACTCCCTCAGGCGCTGCCGGTTTTGGTTACGATCCTGTGTTTGTGCCCGATGGCTACAACAAGTCCTTTGCTGAGCTGGGACCTGAACTCAAAAACAAAATCAGTCACAGAGCACTTGCAGTCGAAGAACTTATCCGATTTCTTAAAAACGACATCGCAAAATAACCTTTACTGTTTTTCCCGGAATTATAAAATAAAACCGCTAAATTTCAGTTATTTATTTGTACAAAAAAAGAAAAACTCACTCCCGAAAATCATATAACTTGAATATGAGAGCATTAAAATTTATCATCATATTACTTTCCCTCACAGGAACCTTCTGTAACCTCAATGCCCAACTGGCAATGGGCAAATGGCGCACCCATTTGGCCTACAACCAGGTAACACAAATTGCACAATCGGAAAATAAAATTTTTGCGGTGAGTGAAGGTGCACTCTTTTCCATTGACAAAGAAGATCTTGGCATGGAGTTTTACAGCAAACTCAGCGGATTAAGCGATGTAAACATATCCAGAATTGAATACGACAAAATAAATAAGCAACTTCTGATTACATACAACAACGGGAATATTGACATAATGACCGAAGGCGGCATTATAAACATTCCTGACCTGTACATGAAGCAGATGAGTGCCAGCAAAAGCGTAAATCAAATCCGCTTTCTGGGCGATCGGGCATATCTTGCCTGCGATTTCGGCATCATGGTGGTAAATATGACCAAACGTGAAATTGCCGACACCTATTTTATCGGCCCAAATGGCACAGAGCTGAAAATCATTGCAACTACCACTTTCCAGGACGACATTTATGCTATCAGTAAAGATAAATTATACAAAGCACCTCTCAACAGTCCGAATATATCAAATTATCAGTATTGGGAAGTAATCAACAACCTACCCGGCTCTGGCGACCTGAAAAGCATGGTTAACTTTGCAGGCAAAATCATCATTCAGAGAAATAATAAATTATATTATTTCGTAAACAACGCATGGACGCCAATTTTTCAGGAACTTAGCATTGCCTCAATCATAAATTCAGGAAACGAGTTATTTATAGTTGATGGAGAAAACAATCAACTTTACATGTCCGACAGCCAGTTTAATAAAAGAATTGTAGAAGGCATTGGTTCTGTGTACGGTTCTGTGTACGATGAAGAACGCGACATTACATGGCTTGCTGCCGGAAATTTTGGCCTTCTCACATTCGACGAAAATGCAACAAATAAAATTACAGCCTACCGACCAAAAGGACCCGCCATGAACAGACCATTCGATATGACTTTTGAAGGAAACAAATTATTTGTAACAGCAGGCGGCAGATGGTCATCTGAAGACAATAGAGAAGGCACCCTAATGATTTTCGAAAACTCCACATGGACAAATATACTAGCAAAAGACATTGAACCGGTAACAGGAAAAAAAGTCAGGGACTTTATGAATGTAGCTGTAAACCCTTCTGACAAAAGTCATTTCTTTGTTACGTCATACGGTACCGGATTGTACGAATTCAGAAATAATGAATTCTATAAATGGCATCACTATCTTAACAGCACCATCGAAACTGTGGTAGAAAGTGACCCCTTCAGCTATATGCGACTCGACGGTGCAGTATTCGA
>JAGPIU010000067.1 GCA_018054805.1 Paludibacter sp.
CCTGTTGTGAAGAATGATCAGCTCGCCATTGGAAATGTACTGGGACTGTCGATGACGGTTGATCACCGCATTGTAGATGGAGGCGAAACGGCCCGTTTTGTGAAATGTATAATCGATTATCTTTCCGACCCTATTTCACTAATGATGGATTGATACTGATTATTGAAAGTAGACAAATAAATCTCAGGGATTACAAATAAGCAAGCGATTATTAGTTGCTTCTCCCGCGATATTCTCAACACAATTGCTTAAAAAAAATCCCGGTTGTCCCCAAAAAAGGAAAACCGGGATATTTTTTTTAGCTCAGGCCTACAATTTCGCCATCAACCAGGTCGATATTTACGGCTTGTGGCTCTTTGGGAAGTCCGGGCATTCGCATGATATTTCCGGCAATGGCCACAATAAATTCTGCTCCATTGTTCAGCACCAGCTCATTCACATGGAATACAAAATCCTTAGCTACACCATAAGCTTTTTCATTGTCGGAGAATGAATATTGCGTTTTAGCAATACAAACAGGATATTCTCCGGCACCCATGGCCATAAATTTTGTAATTTGCGCAAGCGCTTTTTCAGAGAAATTCACACGACGTGCACCATAAATTTTCATGGCAATTTTCTCAATTTTACGCTCAATGCTATCCGTATCTTTATATGTAAAATGAATAGGTTTCGAAGCTTCGGCATCTATCATTTCCACAGCTTTATGCGCCAGCTCCACAGCACCTTCGCCACCTTTTGTAAACGCATCGTTTACCGCAAAGCCAACACCCTGAGCTTCGCAATGCTGACGAAGCATATCAATCTCATCCTCAGTATCGAAACTATATTTATTAAATGCCACCAACACATTCTGTCCGAATGATTTTAGATTTTCGATATGCTTATCCATATTTTCGAAACCTTTCTGCAAACCTTCGGCATTCGGCTGTTTAATATCTTTTACCGAAACACCACCATGCATCTTCAGTGCCTGAGTTGTCACCACCAACACCGAAAGCACCGGTGCAATTCCTGCTTTCCGACATTTGATATTCAGAAATTTCTCGGCACCCAAATCGGCTCCAAAGCCAGCTTCAGTCACCACATAATCCGAGTAACTCATGGCCATTTTGGTAGCCACCACCGAGTTACAGCCATGTGCGATATTGGCAAATGGTCCGCCATGAATAAAGGCAGGCGTATGTTCGGTAGTTTGTACGAGGTTCGGATGCATGGCATCTTTGAGCAACACCACAATTGAACCCGCAATTCCAAGATCTTTCACTGTAAATGGTTTGCCGGAATGTGTGTAGCCCAGAAGGATTTTCTCAACACGACGTTTCAAATCATCCTGATTTTCCGAAAGACAAAGAATGGCCATTATTTCGGAAGCAGGTGTAATGTCGAAACCTGTCTCAGCCGGAATACCATTCACCAAACCTCCCAATCCGGACACAATATTACGCAAACTACGATCGTTCACATCGAGTACACGTTTCCATAGCACCTGTTTGATGCTGTCGGCCTTGTCGCGATGCTGATATATATAATTGTCGAGGAGCGCCGCAATCATATTATTGGCAGCCGTAATGGCGTGAAAATCGCCTGTAAAGTGCAGGTTGATGTTTTCCATAGGCAAAACCTGCGCATAACCACCACCTGCAGCACCACCTTTCATTCCAAAACACGGACCGAGCGAAGGTTCGCGCAATGCTACCGATGCTTTTTTACCTATTTTATTCAAACCAAGCGCCAATCCAATCGATACGGTGGTTTTTCCAATTCCTGCTTTTGTGGGTGTAATAGCTGTTACCAGTATGAGTTTACTTTTGCGCGCTTTCTTTTTATCAATGGAACAACATGGAATTTTAGCAATATATGGTCCGTGCGAAATAATTGATTCTTCTTCTATGCCAATTTTTTTTGCAATTTCTGAAATTTTTTCAAGCTGAATACTGTGTGCAATTTCAATATCTGTTTTCATCTGTTTATAATTTGTTTTTCTGGTATCAGATGGAACTCACAAAACAAAATTTAATCATTACCCTGTGGGTCAAAATAGATTAAATTTTGTCATGTTCGTTTCATGTGTTTTTAGTTATTTTCACTGTTAAATAGACCCCGCACGTAAAAACCTCACCTATGTCGAAATTCATTTGTCGTGACAGGTTAATGAAAGGCATTTGACTTATTGTTACTTTTTGCTTTATACAAAGTTGTTTTTATAGAAACTCAAGTTACAATACAAATATAGCATAATAATTTGATTAAAGAAAAACAAACGACCCGAAGAAAAAGACCAATCCCAAACATCTATCTTTCTCTCGACTAGCCCTCTTCAGGCGCTTCAGGCGTATTGAGATTGAGCTGTAAAAATGCAGCATCGAGCCAGCGACCAAACTTATAGCCCACTTCGCGAAACACGCCTACCTGCTCAAAACCAGCCTTGCGATGTAAGTCAATGCTTATTTCGTTCGTAGCATCAATCACGGCAATAATGCTGTGAAAGTTTTGATTCGTGGCATGACGAATAATCTCATTCAGCAATATTTTGCCCAAACCTTTTCCGCGATGATCACGATGCACATAAAGCGAATTTTCGATGGTGTACTTGTAAGCAGGTCGCACCCTGAACTGCCCGTACGAACCAAAACCTATGAGTACACCTTCGTCATTCACAATGCCAATGACAGGAAAGCCGTGCTGCGCTTTTGTTTCGAACCACACTTTCATCGTGTCCATAGTCCAGGGTTTGTAGTCGTACAAAGCCGTACTGTGCAAAATGGCGTCATTAAAAATATCGAGTATTTGTGACGCATATTCGGGCGTACATTGTATTATTTTCATTGAAACAACTGAATTATTTTCGAATTATTAAGAGTGACAAAATTACAAATAGTCGGGAAAAATCTTTCATTCTGAAACAATAAATTCACAGCAAAATACAAATATTGATTATTTGATATAAAAAGTTTATTATTTGACATAAATTCAAATAATTAGCCTTAATTGCCATCTCTACATTGCAATTTAAGGAAAAACCCCTATCTTTGCAGTGTTTTTCAGCCCGTAGATTTTCTCTCACGCCGAATATTACAACAACAACATACACCTCTTCAAATGAACTTATTAGATCAAATTATGGAGCGTGCTAAGGCAAACTTACAACGTATAGTTTTGCCCGAAGGCACTGAAATCCGCACACTCAAAGCGGCCGATATTATTTTAAAGGAAAAAGCTGCCAAACTCATACTTATCGGCGACGAAAAGGAGATTGAAAAGCTGGCGGCCGAAAACGGATTGGCCCATATCAACGAAGCCACCATTGTAAATCCCGAAACACACCCCGATATGGCTACTTACGCCAATTTGCTTTTCGAAATCCGCAAAAGCAAAGGCATGACAGCCGAAGAAGCTGCCAAACTGGCCAAAGACCCGCTTTACCTGGGCTGTTTGATGATTAAAAATGGAGATGCCGATGGCGAACTTGCCGGAGCACAAAACACTACAGGCAACGTACTTCGCCCAGCTTTCCAGATTGTAAAAACGAAACCGGGCATTTCGGTTGTATCTGGTGCTCTTCTGATGTTTACCCCCACCACACAATATGGTGAAAACGGCCTGCTTGTGTTTGCCGACTGCGCCGTAAACCCAAATCCAAACGCCCGCGAACTGGCCGAGATTGCAGTATCGACAGCCGAAACCACACGCGCAATTGCAGGTTTTGAACCACGCATTGCCATGCTGAGTTTTTCAACCAAAGGCAGTGCAAAGCATGAATTTGTGGACAAAGTAGTGGAAGCTACCAAAATTGCCCGCGAAATGAATCCCGAACTTCAGATTGAAGGTGAACTACAGGCCGATGCAGCTCTTGTTCCGGCTATCGGACAAAGCAAAGCACCGGGCAGCACTATTGCCGGACATGCAAATGTATTGGTTTTCCCCGATTTACAGGCAGGAAATATAGGATACAAAATGGTGGAACGCTTTTCGGGCGCACAGGCTGTAGGACCAATTCTTCAGGGAATGGCAGCACCTATCAATGACCTTTCGCGCGGATGTTCGGTGGACGATATCGTTCGCATGATTACAATTACAGCCAATCAGGCAATGAAAAAATAATTCAGAAAGAATACGCATTAAATATAAGAATATGGCAGAAGAAATGATAGAAGCGATTGAGCGATACGGACTCAGCAAACGCAACAGAAAGCGTACGCTGTTCTCGCGCATCGGAGTGGTGGGCTGCGGCAAGGAAGGTAGCGTAATTGCAACCCGCGCAGCACTGAAAGGTATAGAAGTGGTTTTTCTGGAACCCAACCAGGAACGAATTGACAATGCATACAAACGCATTGAAGATCAACTCAATAAAAAAATTCAGAACTGGGGTCTTACGGAAAATGAGAAAAAAGCCATTATTGGCCGCATACAGGGAAGCTCAAACTACGAAGATTTCAGCGGTTGCGATTTTGTGATTGAAGCCATACGCTACGACGACCAAACTGGTGAGCGTCAGGTAATACAACGCAAAGAAGTATTTCGCAAACTCGAAGAAGTGCTTTCGCAGCGCGCCATCATCGCATCGAATGTTTCTACAGTGGTTGTGACCGAACTTGCTGCTGAAATGGAGCATCAGGATCGTTGCATAGGGCTGCATTTCCTTTCGAACATTCCCGATTCACATATTATCGAAATTGTACGCGGACTGAATACGTCGGACGACACTTACAACAAAGTGTGTCAGTTTGCCCGTATGATAAACCACGAATTTGTACAGGTTACCGAATCGTCGGGCCTTGTAAGCCTGCGTCTTTTCCTTATTCAGCTCAACGAAGCCTGCTCCATGCTTATGGAAGGTGTGGCCACAGCTGAAGATATCGACCACGTGCTGACTGTGGGTTTTGGTCACCGTCAGGGTGTGTTCCGCACTGCCGACCAGATTGGCATTGAGAAAATTGTAAAATTACTCGAAAATCTGTACGAAGAATACGGCCATGTGAAATACAAACCATCGCCCATTTTGCTTCGTTTGTCGCGCGCAAAACTTTGGGGAATCAGCAAAAGTAAGGGTTTCTACACTTACGATGAATCAGGAAACATTATTAAATAAGGAGGAACAAACATGAAGATATTAGTTTTGAACTGCGGAAGCTCATCGGTAAAATACAAGCTGCTCGACATGAACAGCAACGAAGAGTTGGGCTCGGGAGGAGTTGAGAAAATCGGAATGAAAGGCTCGTTCCTGAAACATGTGCGCAAAGACGGACAAAAAGTAATACTGAAAGGTGAGATTCTTGAGCATCAGACTGCTGTTGAATATATCCTTGGTGTACTTACAAGCCAAAAACATGGCGCAGTAGAATCGCTCGAAGAAATCAATGCAGTAGGACATCGCGTGGTGCATGGAGGAGAAAAATTCAACTCGAGCGTACTTATTACCGACGAAGTGATTCAGAAAATTGTGGAATGCATCGACATTGCACCTTTGCATAACCCACCAAATCTCGCCGGCATCAATGCCATCAACGAACTGCTGCCAAATGTACCACAGGTAGCTGTTTTCGACACAGCTTTCCATCAAACAATGCCTGAACACGCTTATATGTACGGCATTCCGTATTCGCTTTACACAAAATACGGTATTCGTCGCTACGGATTTCACGGGACAAGTCACCGCTACGTATCCCGTCGTGCCTGCGAATTTTTGGGCCTCGACTACAGCAACACCAAAATGATTACCGCTCACATTGGTAACGGAGCTTCTATTACCGCTATCGAAAATGGCAAATCGGTTGATACTTCAATGGGCTTTACCCCTATCGAAGGTTTGATGATGGGCACACGTTCGGGCGATGTGGATTTGGGCGTGGTGACATTCCTTATGGAAAAAGAAATGATTGGCGCAGCTTCGGTTTCGACACTGTTCAACAAACACAGTGGCGTGCTGGGTGTTTCGGGACTTTCGTCGGACATGCGCGACATTGAAAATGCCGTAGCAAACGGAGACGAACGCGCTACACTGGCGCTCGACATGTACGAATACCGCATCAAAAAATATATCGGCTCTTATGTGGCTGCACTGAATGGTGTGGATGTAATTGTATTTACAGGTGGTGTTGGCGAAAACCAAACCGGAACCCGTATAAAAGTTTGCAAAGGACTTGAATTTATGGGCGTAAAAGTTGA
>JAGPIU010000068.1 GCA_018054805.1 Paludibacter sp.
CCAGTTATCCTTATCATCGTATATGTAATCAAAATATACCTGTTCGTATTCTTCTTCAACATCTGTCAACACATCCTTTTTGTCATTGTAGGTAATTGTGCGAATACTTACCGTAAGCTCTTCCCCGTTCAGATTTTCGTTTCTTACACTTTTCAAAAGCTGATATTCATCATCTTTCTCAAAAGTGTGAATACGGGTAGTTATGTATCCCTGACCCATAAAACCCTCAGAATACTTTGTAAACATTCCGTTAGAAGCAAATTCCATATCCTTCATAAAACTCCATGAAGTACTGCTACTTACCGGATACTTTCCATCGTATTTTACAATCAGGGTGTCTTTTTCGGAATCGTAGGTATTTATTACAAGTAAATTATCTCCACTAAAAACATACTCTGTTTTAAACCCGTCGCCTGTAATCGACTTCAGATTTGGTGTTAGTCCTGTTTCATGAAGATGAAAAGCCGAATTTATAACATATTTACCATGAGTATCATAAGCAAATGTAGTTGTATTGGCACTACTTACATTATTGCTCACATTAGTGGTAGTTTTACTTGTTAATACACCATCTGAATTATAGTTATAAACGGTAGAATTACTATAGTTTTCAGATGTATATGAGTCACTTGTCATGAACCCCTTTTCATTAAATTCGATTCGTCTTTCTTCGGTCTGTACCGATTTTACCTTGTCACGCAGTTTAAGTCGAACCAAACTATTCGACGACCAGTAGTTCTTAAAATCTGTGTTTACATCTGTGGGTTCGCAACCGCTAAACACAATTGCAGCTACGATAAATGATACCCATAATAGTTTTGTTTTCATAATGTATTACATTTAAGAGTTGTTTATGTGTTGCATAAATAATTCAATCATAGCTTCGCTGCAAAATTACATTCAAACCAATATTCGGGGGTATGCAAAACGTAAATTTTATTACGCAAAACGTACAAATTTTCAAATTAAACTCTTTTTAGTAACACTTTTTTACATTATTTTTGTACAAAAATTTAAGAACACTATGCTAAAGACCATTCTTTTACTCACACCGGTTTATGTAACACTGTTTTGGTCTGTAGTGCTGCTAACCGACAAATCTAACTATAGCATACCGCGATCTTTTCTTTCAAAATTCATGATAGCAGCTTTTGTTGTTTATCTCTCTCACTTTTTTTTCTATTCCGGCCTTGAAAACATTTACATTGCTATTGACCCGATTTATCAGCTCAGTTCATTACTGGTATACCCGCTATATCACATCTACTTCCGGTTACTTACAATTGACCAGACATTCAGTATAAGAAAACACTGGCATCTTCTGTTGGCTCCTTTTATGTGTTTTATACTTTATTTAATTGGAGTAATTGTGGCTGATAATAATGAATATAAAATGTGGCTATTCAACCGTAATCTTAATTTTACATCATCGGCGATGCTATATCTCAAAACAATAGATCAACTTATACGTGTATGCTTTATCATACAGGTTGTTTATGTAGTCGTTAGCAATTTTCGGCTTATTACGAAATACGGGCACAAAGCCAGTCACTTTTATTCAAACGCAACCGATAGCTCCACAATCCGCATTACCCTGCTGAATTATTCAATGATTTTCACTGCAATTTCATCTATCACACTCGCTACACTCGGACGCGACTTCTTCAAAAACGAATACACCGGCATTATCATTGCAGCTGTAATTTTCTCATCCATGCTTTTTTTGATTGGATGGCTGGGCGACCGGCAAAAAGTCCTGAACCCGGCTTTTGAAAGTGAGAACAGTCACGAAGAAGAAACTCAAAACGACAATTCATCTGACAACCAGCACCTTTTGATCGACAAAATTGAAACCCTGTTTACAGAACAACAACTTTTCCTCAACAGCAAACTTAACATTCTCGACATAGCATCTGCATTAGGCAGCAACCGAACCTACATTTCATATCTTATCAACAAAAACTTTAATCAGAATTTCTGTAGCTATGTAAATCAATACCGCATTCAGTATCTCGAAGAAAAAATGCACGAACAGCCGGAACTACCTAATCAGCAACTTGCAGAACTGTGCGGATTCGGTTCTACAGATTCCATGAAACGTGCTGTGCTCAACAAAACAGGAATGTCGATACAGGAATGGAAGTCGAAACTCCACAACTCAATCATAAAAAAACAGTTAATAGACGATTCAAATCACTGAAAATCCTATAAAATATGTTATATAACATAATTATTCAACATGTTTTCGTTGATTTTCTTGGTTGATATTGAAAAAAGCAATACTTTTGTACTGTGATTTTTTCATAGTATTAGATTTAAGGTTAACAAAGATTGGTAGTAAAGCGTTACTACCTTTCGCGTTTTTATAGGGTAGGTGTTTCCATTTAAACTCTATATATTTTCAGGGCTGTTCGGATTTTTCCGAATGGCTTTTTTATTTTGGTAAAAAACTAAAAAATAGCTACTTTTGTAACCCGAAACATAATCCACAACCACAATGAATATTCTTCTCCTCGGTTCGGGCGGTCGCGAACATGCACTCGCCTGGAAAATTGCTCAAAGCCCACGTCTTACAAAACTTTTTATCGCTCCAGGAAATCCCGGAACAGCAACAGTTGGAACAAATCTTCCTATTGCGGCCGACGATTTCGACTCAATTAAAAACGCTGTGATTGAGAATAATATACACATTGTGCTTGTAGGCCCCGAAGATCCTTTGGTAAAAGGTGTAACCAATTTTTTTGCCGACGATGCGGAATTGAAACACGTTACAGTGGTTGGCCCTGACAAAGTAGGAGCACAACTCGAAGGAAGTAAGGATTTCTCAAAGCAGTTTATGATGCGTCACAACATTCCGACTGCCGGATATATGAGTGTGAATGCGCAAAATTTCGAAGAAGGAATTGAATTCCTTAAAAAACTCGAAGCACCCTATGTCCTTAAAGCCGATGGACTGGCAGCCGGGAAAGGAGTATTGATAATCAACGACATAGAAGAGGCGAAAGCTGAACTAAAATCAATGATAGACGGTAAATTCGGAGCTGCGAGCCAAACAGTTGTCATCGAAGAGTTTCTTTCGGGCATCGAATGCTCTGTATTCGTAATAACGGATGGTAAAAACTATAAAATTCTTCCTGAGGCAAAAGATTACAAACGCATTGGCGAAGGCGATAAAGGCCTGAATACAGGTGGTATGGGCGCTGTGTCACCTGTGCCATTTGCGACACCCGACTTTATGAAGAAAGTGGAAGACCGCATCATTCGTCCTACTGTAGAAGGCCTTTATAGTGAGGGAATTATATATAAAGGATTCATTTTCTTTGGTTTAATAAAAGTAAACGGAGAGCCTTTCACCATTGAATACAATGCGCGAATGGGAGACCCCGAGACTGAAGTTGTTATGCTTCGATTGAAGTCCGATTTTGTTGATTTGCTCGAAGGTGTAGCCCAGGGGAACTTAAATGAAAAACAGGTGGAATTCGACGAACGTTCGGCAGTAACTGTCATGTTGGTGTCGGGAGGTTATCCCGAAGATTATGATAAAGGGAAAGTTATCAACGGGTTAAACAAAACTGAAAACAGCATTGTCTTTCATGCGGGTACAAAGCAACAAGGCAATCAGATTGTAACAAACGGAGGACGTGTAATTGCAGTGAGCTCCTACGGAAACAGCAAAAACGAAGCACTAGCCACCTCATTCAAGAATGCACAACTAATTGATTTTGAAAAGAAGTATTTCAGAAACGATATAGGATTCGACTTATAAAAACGACATGGCAAAAATACTTGTTATCGACGACGAACGAAGCATCAGAAATACCCTGAAGGATATTCTTGAATTCGAAAAGCATGAAGTAGCTTTGGCCGGCGACGGGCAAACCGGACTCGATGCTGCACAGAGCGAAAGTTTTGACATTATATTTTCGGACATAAAAATGCCGGGAATGGATGGCATTGAACTACTTACAATACTGAAAGAGAAAGAAGTAGAAGCACCTGTGGTAATGATTTCTGGACATGGAAACATTGAAACAGCTGTAGAATGTATCAAAAAAGGGGCATTCGATTTTATTGAGAAACCTATTGATCTGAACAGACTGCTCATCACTGTGCGCAATGCCCTCGACAAGAATATTCTTGTTACCGAAACAAAAATCCTGAAAAAGAAGATAGCCAAACGTCATCAAATGATTGGCACTTCGCAAGCTATAGAAAAGGTAAGAACAATGATTGACAAGGTAGCTCCTACTGACGCAAGAGTATTGATTACCGGTGAAAATGGCACGGGAAAAGAAGTGGTAGCACGTTTACTATATGAACAAAGCACAAGAATAAATGCGCCATTTGTGGAGGTTAACTGTGCAGCAATACCATCGGAACTCATTGAAAGTGAGCTATTCGGACACGAAAAAGGTGCTTTTACGTCAGCAATTAAACAACGGATCGGCAAATTTGAACAAGCGGACAACGGCACAATTTTTCTCGACGAAATTGGTGACATGAGCCTTTCTGCTCAGACAAAAGTACTTCGTGTGCTTCAGGAAAGTGAACTAACACGCGTGGGTAGCGACAAAAGCATAAAAGTGAATGTGCGTGTGCTCGCTGCCACGAATAAGAATCTGAAAAAGGAAATTGAAGCAGGAAATTTCAGAGAAGATCTTTTTCATCGCCTGAATGTAATTCCGATTCACGTGCCTTCGCTCGACGACCGAAAAGAAGACATTCCACTACTAATCAATCACTTTTGCGAACTTATTTGTAACGAACAGGGCATTCAGCTAAAAAAATTCGATGCCGCTGCTGTTGAGTCTTTGCAACAACGTTCGTGGACAGGAAACATTCGTGAACTTCGCAACGTGGTAGAGCGTTTAATTATTTTAGGTGGACGCTCTATTTCAAAAGCAGATGTAGAAATGTTTGCCTGAAAATTTCTTTTATTCAAAAAATATTCTGATTTTGAAACAAGCCGGATTAATTACAAAAATGATTAGTCAGGCTTGTTCCATACAACTTTAATTAAAAACAATTGTATGAAAGCTATTCACGAATTGAAAATTGCTATCTGCAGCGACCATGCCGGTTTTGAACTTAAACAAATTGTAAATCAATATCTGATTGATAAAAAGCCTGTTGCTTATCATGATTTTGGAACCTACACGGCCGAAAGTTGTGATTATGCTGATTTTGCGCACCCTATGGCCTCAGCTGTAGAACAAGGCGAATTCGATTTCGGCATCTCAATTTGCGGAAGCGGAAACGGAATCAGCATGACTGTGAACAAGCATCAGGGCATACGGGCAGCACTTTGCTGGAACGAGGAGATTGCCCGACTTGCACGCCTCCACAACAACGCCAATGTATTGTCGTTACCGGCACGTTTTGTGTCGGTGGAAGAAGCTCTGAAAATGGTAGATGCATTTTTTACAACCGACTTCGAAGGTGGTCGCCATCAGGGACGTATCGATAAAATTCCGCAATGCTGACTTTTGAAAATTTGAAGATTTGAAATTTGAAGATTATTTTCAGCCTAACATATAATTGATTTATATAGAAATACACAAATACTTATACAAATAATGTCGAGAACAGAAATTTCGAAATATGGCGAGTTTGGCCTGATAAAACATCTTACCGAAAATTTTCCTATAAAAAATGAATCAACTCTGAAAGGAGTCGGTGACGATGCGGCTGTGCTCGATTACTCAAAAGCAAAAGCGCTTGTAACTACCGATTTGCTGCTTGAAGGAGTACATTTCGACCTGATTTATGTACCCATCCGACATTTGGGCTATAAAGCTGCTGTAGTGAATTTCTCGGATATTTATGCCATGAATGGGCAGCCCAAACAAATGACTGTGTCGCTTGGCGTTTCAAAACGTTTTTCGGTAGAAGATCTAGAGGAATTGTACGCCGGCTTTAAACTCGCCTGCGACAATTACGGTGTGGATTTGATTGGCGGTGACACTTCGGCTTCACTTACCGGCCTGACCATTAGCATAACTTGTATTGGCGAAGGTGAAGAAGGTAAAATTGTATATCGCAACGGAGCAAAACCCAACGATCTTATTTGTGTGTCGGGCGATTTGGGTTCGGCTTACATGGGCTTACAATTGCTCGAAAGAGAAAAAATTGTATTTACAGCCAACAGCGAAGCACAGCCTGACT
>JAGPIU010000069.1 GCA_018054805.1 Paludibacter sp.
GAAGAAGTGACTTCCAGATCGGCGGTTGTTTTTTCAATCGACGAAAGGCTGTTATTAAGCGCCTCCCCTTCAATCACCACGCGCACTGCACGCAGAAGAGAATCGGCCTGTTCGGACACACTTTCGATTTTAGGCATAATATCAGCCGAAAGCTGTGCAAGCAATCCTCCACCCAGTTGCGAGGGAATTGTATCGCCGGTTCGGTGAGCCTGCTGAGCAGTCATTTCCGGTTCGAACACAAGCTGAATGGCTTTTCCACCCATTAATCCATCGTCAAAAAGTTCAATTTTAGTTCCGTGTGGTACTTTAATATCATTTGTCACTGAAATTTTCACCACAAAAGAAGTGGCTTTTGCAAAGTCGTATTTCACTTCTTCAACCTGTCCTACTTTAAAGCCTTTTATATACACAGGGGACGAAGGAACAAGCCCACCCACATTTTCGTATGTGGCATAATAATAATTGATAGGACTAAAAATGTCGACTCCCTTGAGGAAATTCAAACCAAAATATAATACAAAAATGGCCACTACGGCCATTATACCCACTCTTACTTCGCGTGTAAAAATATTCTTCTTCATGTTTATGAGTTATCATAACTGCAATGGCAGTTATGTTGTTTATTTAATCAACTTTAAAGCATCTTTGGCCGACATTTTTTTATTACCTGCAAATGCAATAATAAAACAATCGGGAAATTTTGCCTTTAATTCTTTTTGAATGTTTAAAATTTTATTGTAATCGGATTCTGCCCCAACTGTATATTTGTAAAGCCCGCCTTCGATAAAGAAATCTGCATTTTTCACCCCTTTTAATTCTGATGAGTTTTTACTTAGCTCTTTGCTACTGGCCAGAATTTGCACTTTAAAAACCGGAGAATCGGCACTTACCAACACAGTGGGTTTATTGTCATTATTCTCATTTTTGTTTTTAGCAAAAGCACTGTCAACCACATTATCAGATGCCGTTTGTTTCTTTTCAGGCTCTTTTTTATCTGTATTCTTTTTGGCTTTCTTATCGTCAGGCTTCTTGTCTTCCGATTTCTTTTCGTCAGCTTTCAGGATTTCCGTATTTTTCTGATCCGTATTTTTCTTTACTGCAGTGTCGGTAGTTTGTGGTTTCAGCTCCTCATTGTCAGCATCGTTTCGCGAAAGTTCCTTGTATTGTTTTGCGCTACCGGCCAAACCCGATTTTTTATCATGTTCGTGCTTGAATTTCACAAAAGCATTGTAAACCGAAGCTGCAAGTTCCTTTTGCCCTTTGTCACTTGCAAGGAAACGTTCCTCGGCAGGATTTGAAATAAAGCCCAGTTCAATAAGCACACTCGGACAAGCAGAGCGGTGAAGCACCCAAAAACCAGCCTGACGTACGCCACGATCGGAACGACGGGCATAGTTTACAAACTGTTTTTGAATATTGGAAGCAAGATCGATACTTTTATCAATATATTTATCCTGCATAAATTCGAACATAATGTACGAATCGACAGAATTGGGATCGAATCCTTTGTATTTTGTTTTGTAATCGTCTTCGAGCAGAATTACAGAGTTTTCGCGCATGGCCACGTCAAGATTGGCTTTTGACTTTGCAAGACCGAGCGTAAAAGTTTCGGAACCGTAAGCTGCCGAACTCTTGGCTGCATTGGTATGTACAGAAATAAAAAGATCAGCGTGATTGTTATTCACCACATCGGCTCTTTGCTGAAGTGTCAGATATTTATCGGTTTTACGGGTGTAAACCACTTTCACATCTTTAAAGTTATTTTCGACAAGTTCGCCCAATCGCAGCACTACACCCAGGTTAATATCTTTTTCACGCGAAATGGCACCAATAGCACCCGGATCATGACCTCCATGTCCGGCATCCAGTACCAGTGTGAAATTTGTTTTCTGCGCCTTTAAATCCAAAGATGCGGAGAACAAAACAACAGCGATTAAATTCAGGAATATAAAAAAACGTTTGTATCTGAAAATCATAGTAATCCCGTTTTTTGAATGGAAATTTTCAGTAAAATTATTTGCAAAAGTAATGTTTTTATCCCGTTTAGAGCACTTAGTGAATAAGTAATTATTCAAATTATTCATAAAAAAAAGTTATTACAATGTGACAGTACTGATTTTTCACTAAATTTGCGTTCCGAATTTAAAAAACTATACACCCACCGGATGCTAGTCTGTAACCGTTTATATTTCAGGAGTCAAAGCTTATTAATCATATTGCTTTTCTGGCTCATTTTTGCATACACGGGCAACAGTCAGACTATTGAGCGTCCCGATTCGGTAGCAAATTCTGTGTTGCAACCCGACACTTTGCTATCCGGGAACGATAGTTTATCCCTTCCGAAAGCCGATAGTTTGAGCACAGCACCAACCAAATTGCAAAAACCGAACCAGATTGATGCCGAAATAAAATACATGGCAAAAGACTCTATTGTTTTTTTGAGCAGCGGCACGGCTTTTCTGCATGGAGAAACGGATGTCACTTACAAAAACATCAATCTGAAAGCCGATTTTGTAAGGGTAAAACTCGATAGCAGTCTGGTTTATGCAAAGCCTACCATCGATAGTATAGGGACAATAATTGGCGAGCCCATTTTTAGTGAAGCCGAAAAATCCTACACTTCGAGAGAGCTCACCTACAACTTAAAAACAAAAAAAGGATATATCCGTCAAGCAGTTACACAAGAGGGCGAAGGTTATATCATCAGCGACCGCACAAAGAAATCGGACGAGGATGTGCTTTGTATAGCCGGAGGAAAATACACCACCTGCGACAACCACGATCATCCACACTTTTATCTGAGCCTTTCGAAAGGGAAAATTAAACCGGGCGAATACATTGTAGCCGGACCTGCGCATTTGGTTATTGCCGATGTGCCATTACCTATAGCTGTTCCGTTTGGTTTTTTCCCATTTACCGACAAATACTCTTCAGGGCTTTTGATGCCGAGCTACACAGACGAACTTAATCGTGGATTTGGTTTGCAAAATGGAGGCTGGTATTTTGCAATCAACGATTATGTGGATTTGGAAGTGCGCGGCGATGTGTACACCAAAGGAACGTGGGCTGTACGCGGAACTTCATCTTACGTGAAAAGATATAAATTCCGTGGTAATCTGGGAATTGAATATCGTGAGGATGTGACCGGTGAAAAAGATATGCCCGATTATAGTAACAGCAAAAACTTCAGCATACGCTGGTCGCACAGTCAGGATCAGAAAGCCAATCCGAACTTCAACTTTTCGTCGAGCGTAAACTTTTCAACAAGTGGATTTAACCGCAGCAACATAAACAGTTATGCACGTCCCGAACTGAATTCGCAAAACACGACAAGCTCAAGTATCAACTTCACCAAACGCTTTCCAAATATTCCTTCGCTGAGCATTTCGGGTGGTATGTCGCTCACTCAACGTACAAAAGACTCAACCATAAGTATGAGTTTACCGAATATCAGCATTTCGTACAGTCGTTTTTACCCGTTCAAACGAAAAGTAATAGTGGGCAAAGAGCGCTGGTACGAGAAAATTTCGATGTCGTATTCGGGAACAATTTCGAACAGCATCAATTCAATTAAGGAAAACGAACTGCTGACTTCATCGTTACAGCGCGACTGGAAAAACGGTATGCGTCACAGTATTCCGGTATCAGCAACTTTCAATTTGCTTAAATACATCAACATTTCGCCATCGATCAATTATACTGAACGCTGGTATTTGCAGTCAACAAAGAAACACTGGAATGCACAGGAACAAAAAGAAGTAAAAGAAACGGAATATGGTTTTAGCCGCGTATATGACTTTAACATGGGCGTATCGGCTTCGACCAAGCTTTACGGTTTTTATCAACCCATCAGATCGATATTCGGAGATAAAATTGACCGTATTCGCCACGTTGTGACTCCAAGTATTGGATTTGGCTATACACCCGACTTTGGCGATCCTTTGTGGGGATATTACGACACTTACACCAAACTTGTTCGCGATGCAGTGAATCCATTGGTTTACACACAATCCGAAGTGGAGTATTCGCGTTTCGAAGGCAGTTTATACGGAGCACCCGGAAAAGGAAAATCGGGTAACCTGAACTTCTCGCTTGGTAATAATGTGGAAATGAAAGTGCGCAACGACCGTGATACTACCGGCAACGAACCTTTCAAAAAAATCAGTCTGATCGACAACTTATCGTTGGGTGGAAGTTACAATATGGCTGTGGATTCGATGAACTGGTCGATGATTTCAGCCAGCATACGTCTGAAACTAACCAAATCATATTCATTGAGTCTCAGCACTTCGTTCGACCCGTACATGTATGGTCTGAACAGTAGCGGAAATCCGGTTCGTATCAACAAACTCCGCTGGGAGAACGGTATGTTTCCACGCTTTCAGGGCACAAGCACTTCGTACAGCTACACGTTCAACAACGACACTTTCAAAAAGCTTTTTGGTAAAAAAACAACCGGAACTGACCCGAATGCCGGGGTAGCCGAAGGCAATCAGCCCGGCAGTGGTGACGAAGAAAATCCGGCAGGTGAACTTTCTGGCAATAAAACTCCTGACAAAGCAGATATTACCGAAGATGGATATAGCAAAGTTGCCATTCCCTGGAGTTTTACGGCAAGTTATTCCGTACGTTATGGAAACACGTCCGAATTTGACTTCAATAAAATGGAATACAAAATGGATTTTACGCACAACCTGAGTCTGAACGGAAGCGTAACCCTTACCAACAACTGGCGTATCACGGCCAACTCTTCGTACGATTTCAAAGCTAAACAATTCACATATACAAGCATCAACGTCAATCGCAGCCTGCATTGCTGGAGCATGTCGGCTAGTATTGTGCCTTTCGGAACATACAAATCATACAGTTTCCATATTGGAGTAAATTCGAGTATGCTGGCCGATTTGAAATACGACAAGCAAAGCGAATACGGACGAAATGTGATTAACTGGTATTAATCAGTTGACAATTTATAGTTGACAGTTATTTGCAGGGATTTGAATGTGAGAAACCAGGCTAATAATATAAATAAAGAATATTATTAAATCATAAATGCTGAACAAAGAGGAGGGAATATTAGTTTAATGGATATTCCAAAAAACCAAAACGACAGAACAACGAAATTTTTTAAAAACAAAATAAAAACAGAAAATGAAAATTACAGCAAACAAATCAGTATCGGCAGAATACGAGCTTTACGTTGATGGTGATAACGAAGGTGAACTTGAACTTATGGAAAAAGCAACCGCGCAACAACCATTGAGTTTTATTTACGGAGTTGGCATGATGTTGCCTAAATTCGAAGAAAAACTTTTCGGACTTGCAGCCGGCGACGCTTTCGATTTCACTATTGCTAACGAAGATGCCTACGGACCTTACGAAGATGAAAATGTGATTGAACTCGATCGTTCTATTTTCGAAATCGATGGTAAACTCGATACTGAAGTTGTTTTCGAAGGCAATGTAGTGCCCTTGATGGACAACGAAGGACACCGCTTAAACGCTCAGGTGGTAAGCGTGACCGACACACATGTAACAGTAGACCTTAACCACCCTCTGGCTGGTGAAAATCTGCACTTTAAAGGCAAAGTAATTGAAGTTCGCGAAGCTACCGAACAGGAAATTGCAGCGCTCTACGGAGGCGGTGGTGGATGCGGTTGCGGAAGCGGCGGTTGTGGCGACGAAGGTTGCGGATGCGACGACGAGGAAGCAGGTGGAAGCTGCGGCTCAGGCTGTGGTTGTCACTAATCACTTTCAGATAAACTAACAAAATGGATATCAGACGTAAAAGTCCCGGTATCCATTTTTAGTTAGCACAAACCTCCTGCATTTTTCAGAAAAAATGTATCTTTGCAAATGTAAACAGGCTTTGAGGAGACAGCTCACAAAACTAATATCCAAATTTTTTCCAAATGTCAAATACTACAGGTAAACTTTTTACTTTCACATCCTTCGGCGAATCGCACGGAAAAGGAATTGGCGGCATCATTGATGGTTGTCCTCCGGGCATAGAACTCGACGAAGCCTATATTCAAAGTGAACTCGACCGCCGCAAACCCGGTCAGTCGAAAATTGCAACCCCACGCAAAGAAGACGACAAAGTAGAATTTCTATCAGGCGTGTTCGAAGGCAAAACCACCGGAACACCCATTGCATTTAT
>JAGPIU010000070.1 GCA_018054805.1 Paludibacter sp.
ACTGACGGTTTCCCTTGTATTGATTTTCGTGAAAGTAACCTGCACGTACAAAAAACTGTTTGTTGTAAGCATATTCGGCACCGGCCGACCACATAATTTCACGCAACTCCTCTTCGGCAGGAGCATCAGCAAACGACATGAAAACACCCGAAAGCATACTGACTTTATTAAAGTCTGTAGTTGCATCCGGAGTTGGTACAAGTAATTTATTTAAATCGGCACTGAACGTAATACTTTGAAAATCGTCGATAGGATAAAGGAATGAAGTACCTAAACGCATGTTGGTTGGCACAAAACTACTGGTTACATTTTCGTCATACGAAATTTTCGAACCCAGATTTGAGATATTCAAACCAAAAGCCAGATTACCTTCGCCGGTGCTAAGGCTTATCGGACGACGGTAGTAACCAGCCACATCGGCAGCTACCGACATTCCCGGGTACATATCCTGCGCAAAACCGTTACTCAAATCGGAATAAATAAAACGCATGGCTACCGAAGCTGAGAAAAATTCAGACAACATACGCGAATATGCCACATCAAAAGCAAGCTCGTTGGGTGTTGCTGTGGTAAGAAAACCACCTAACTGGTCGGTAAGAGCAATATCACCCAAAGAGAAATAACGCAAAGAGGCACTTACTGCCTGACGATCGTCGAATTTGTAATATCCTGATAAATAAGCAAGATCAATATCATCAACTAACTGACGCAACCACGGAGTATACGAAAGCGACAAACCAGCCTGACTTTCGAGAAAAACGTATTTTGCAGGATTCCAGTATTGAGAATAAACATCGGGCGAAGTAGCCGCACCCACATCTCCCATACCACCGGCACGGGCATCGGGCGTAATCGACAAAGAAGGAACTGCTGTAAAAATCGGATTAGGATCGGTTGCCTTTACAAACATGCCAAACGACATAAAGGCCATTAAAAATATAAGACTTTTCTTCATTAGGGATTTAATAATTTTTTTAGCTTGCAATATTACAACTTTTAAATGAGAGCTTAATGTAAATAACGAAATTTTTAAATTTTATTGTTCAACTATGAGCATTTTAGCTGTTTTTGAATAAGTATCACTATCTAAAGTACTGATGGTAACCCGATACAGATAAATTCCGGACTTCACTCTTTTACCATCAGCAGTCACCAGATTCCATTCCACATCATCGGCATTAGCCTGCTCAAACGACCATATTTTACGTCCGGCAAGATCAAAAATATCAACAACAGTTTTCAGAATTGTTTCAGGACGGTCGTGATCGACTTTAATACGCGTCACTGAGCTTACAGGGTTCGGATAGTTCGACACTGAGAAAATATGCGGAGTTAAACCTTTTACCACTTCAAATTCAATGGTTTGAGTTGTGGAATTATTCAGCAAATCCCATGCTCTGAACGACAGCACATGCTTTCCTTCTGAAATTTCGGGCAACTTGTATCGTACACCACCTTCGCTGAAAGTATTGGCAGATGCTTCGAAATAGTTGTTCAGCACGTAAGCCTGACGTGGATCATTGTCGATAGTGAGTAACAAATCGTGACCAATTCCGGTTCCTACACGGTTTATTCCATTTTCATCTTTTAAATGAGCAATGAAAACGGGCGTTTCGTTTACTTTGGCTCCCGATACGAAGTTTTCATTGTTTAAATATAGTTGCATTTCCGGGCCTTCGGTTTCGTACACAATGTCAGGATTGGTACCGCCCACCACAAAATTCTCGAAATATCCCTGAGCTTCGTCACCGTTTTCGGCATCGAAAGCATAGTAATTTATCCTGCCGTTCCCAAAATTATATTTGATATCCTTTGGCAGCATAAAGCTGAAACTAAATTCTCCATCTTTCACTACTGCTTTACCTGCAAAAAGTTTATTGCTACGATCGGTAAATTTAAACTTGCGTTCTTCATATTTTACAGGATCTTCCACAATAAATTCCTTTTCATTGTCGAGGGTAGTTACTTTTACTGCTTTATCGTACACCACCATCTGAAGTTCTCCGTTAAATCCTGAAGCTCTTTGTCCGTTGGCATCCGAAATAAAACCCTTAACATTTACGACCGACATAGCGCGAAGCGTATCGGGTGACGTCACTGAATTTTCATTTATCTGAGTGGTTTTTACACCATAGTCAGTGGGGAAATTAATTTTCAACGCCGGATCGCCTACGTAAACATAGGACAGCTTATTGATTTCTGTCCCAACCAAATTTTTGGCCAAAGCCATTACATCACCAACCCGGTAATGTTCACCATTTACTTTCTTGAATAAATTCTCGGTAAAGTGTCGGTTGATAGTAAAGTTTTGCGAAGCATACACCGGGCGCGTTGCCGACATAATTCCGATACCACCTCCGTAAGGATTGAGCACTACATGTTCACCAGCCGACACCACACGGTCGTCGAACATAAGAAAATCGCAGGTAGCAGCCGCCCACAGTGGTAACTGCTTGTTCGACATTGATTTTACATCGGCTACCGACATTACCTGTTCATTTGTCCAACCCACAGTTCCGGCGTGACCCGTGTAATTCAGATAAAACAATCCATTATTAATCAAGTCGTGAAGTTGTGTGCGTGCAAGCGGATACGACTGGCCACTGGCCGATATTTCCTGCAAATAAGCATCGAGAAATATCTTATTCACCTGATATGATGGAAAATTACGTATCAACACATTGGAAATACTATCGGCCTGTTTCATGTGCAAAGCAAGGTCGCCATCGTCAGCCAAAAAGCAAAGCTGATTTTTCCAGATTCCCTTTTTGGAATTTTGCATGTACTCAATGGTTTTATTTACCACATTATCAGCATCCTGTACTGTCAGCGCAGGGAAACGACCCACACCAATATCGAGTAAATGCGAAGGAATCTGCATACCCTCATTATCATCCAGGAAACCAAAATAATCATCGGTTACATACGATAATGTTTGTGTGAGTGAATTATCGGCCTGATAAGTAAGCACAAGATTTTCGCTCGAACTATTGAGCAATTTTCGGTTATCGTAAGTTCCACGACCAAAAAGCAGCAAATAGCGTGGCATGTCAGCTTCAACGCCTGATGTTAATGCTCTGTCGTAAAGCATTTTCATTACCCAGCGATAGGCTGTGGCATCCGGAGCTCCTGACGAAAATTCATTATAAACCTGATCGGTAGTTACCACTGCTACTGCGAGTCCATCCATTTCGCGATGCGCCTGAGCCAATCTTTCGGACTGCGCCACAAAACGTGGATGCGTGATAATCACCATGTCGACCTGAGGCATGCCGTGCAAATTCTGATTGGGCACATTACCCACAATTTCGGGTTTCGGGAACGCAGCTGCAGCCTTCGTATCGATAGCCAGATACGAACGAAGCTGCGTGGAAGCATCCACAAAAGTAAGTTTTCCGTCGACTATTTCAGCCGGCATTTTCGAGATATTGGTATGATCGGTAATATCCCAAACCTGTACATTCGAACCTGCATTCGATATTTTAAAACGATTATAATCCGGCCTGTCGATATTATCGGGATATTGAAACTGAAGCACCGAACTATTCAGAGTAAGGCTACGGCGAACATTGACAAGCAAATAATTCAGATAACCCACTGAAGTTGAATTGGGTTTATAGTAATTAAGATTAAATGCCAGCTGATCGGAGTTTGATGTAAATGAAAAAACAGAATTGGCAGCTTTTGCTTTTTCGTAATTATCACCTTCGGTACGTTTAGGCACAACCAGAGTTTTTGTTTGGCTGTTGTTGAGACTTAAGTTGAAGGATGAAGCCGGAACCGATGCTGCTGACAAAGACGAAGCAGCTACATCGAGACGCGCTTTTACAGGTGCAGTTTTTACGAGATTCGGGAAATTAAACTGAAAATTCTGATTGACAACATCGTTAAAAACCTCACCGTAAAACTCTTTACCGGTAGCTCCAATGCTATATGTTTCATTTTCGTGCAACTGGTAATCGGTAAATTCCTCCACATCGTACACATTGGCCGAAGAAGGTACAGTAATGTTTTTATCCGAAATTTTACGCCCGGCGCCCGCATCTGAACTTACAAAATAATATCCATGCGTTGAATATGGATTTTGCTGCTGTACAAACATTCCACGCGTTTTGTCATAAGTCCATTTTACAACTCCCTGCGCGTAAAAAAGCACATAGTCGCCGGCATTGAACACACCATCACTGCCTTTTTCCATATAAATGGCCAATTCGGGAAGATCGTCGTATTTGGGATTCAGAAAATTCTGATCGAGCACATTACCTCCAAAACCAAATATTCGAACATTGGCAGGACTAATGCCCATAGATTGCAAATCCTCGTAAGTCAGTTTGTATACACCTGTTCCCGATACTCTTATTTTCACAAACTTGCCGTTTGCCAAAACTGAATTTTCGGAATAAGTATGGCGCGTGGTTGAAGCTACTTTGGCTGGTGCCTTAACTGCTTCAACAGCCAACTCAAACGAAAGCAGCTTTTGAATTTGTCCATCTCTGAACACAAAAGGCATAATGTTTATATCCAGAAAATTACGATTACGTTCAGTCAGAATTGAAGTTCGGACAACTGCCGATTCGGCCATCGAAACAGAGCTAACCAAAGCTTTTTCAGCCAATGTGAGCGCTACGTATTGTGCCGAAGAAACACTTACTTCGTAAATTTTATCCTTATCGGCAGGCAATCGTTTCTGAAAATTAGGCAGATTGGTTTCATCGGGAAAAATAGCATCGGTAAAATAAGCCACGTGCATCGTGCTGGCTGGAGCCTGCCACAGAAGCGGAGCTTTCCAGTGTAACTGAACAGACTGTCTGAACACAGTTTCGGCATTGGAAAACAAAGCAAATGAAACCAAAAGTGCAGTATATATCAATCTTATTTTCATTCAAAAAAACGTATTAATCAAAAAAAAAATCATTAATAAATAGACAGGTACTAGAATAATCAGTTACAAAAACAGTACATTAACTCAACGAATAATAAAACAGGGAGAGTTAAAAAGCAAAGGCTATCAGCCTGAAACATTTGCAGACCACGAATACAGAAGAAAAACGTTTTAATCCTGCTTTTATTGTTATCATCCCAAAAGCTACCAAAGATAATGAGATATTTTGTAAAAAACAGGAAACCGGTCAGCATGAGTTGCTAAAACCAGAAAAAACAGTGTAAAGCGGAGTATTTTTATTTCACTTTAAAATCAAACATTTTTTCCTGTCCGATAAAACCTTCCAATCGGTCGCCTACCGCCACTTTGCCCACTCCTACCGGCGTACCGGTAAACAGAATATCGCCTATCTTCAAAGTAAAGAAACGACTGACATGTGCGATTAGTTCATCAATCGGAAAAATCATATCGGCCGAATGACCATTTTGCACAGTATTCCCATTGAGATTCATACTGAAGCGAATATCCTGTACGTCCGGAAATTGTTCGGCCGGAAGAAAGTTACCTATTACAGCCGAATTGTCGAATGCTTTCGCAATTTCCCAGGGATGACCCGATTCTTTCAGTCGTCGTTGCAAATCGCGGGCTGTAAAATCCACTCCGAGTCCTATTTCGGAATAATAACGATGGGCAAAGCGAGGCGCAATATTTTTACCTATCCGGTTAATCTTTATTATCAGTTCTGTTTCGTAATGAATTTCGTTGCTGAAATCTGGAATAAAGAAAGGTTTGTTATTTCGAAGCACGGCGGTGTCGGGTTTCATAAAAACAACAGGTTCGGTAGGATGTTTTGAATTTAATTCCTTATTGTGTTCGACATAATTCTGTCCGATAGCAAAAATTTTCATATCCGGGGGAATTGAGATTTTGAGATTATTATCAATAGTAGTATAAAACAAAACATGACGGGAAGCAGCCCGTCAATGTCAGTTTTAAAGTTTGTTTTTATTGCAGTTTTCGCATTCTTTAATGGCATTGAGCCGGTTGAACATCACTGCTAAATGCGCATAAATTGAAGTATTCTGCACAATAATATTTTCGGGAACACGAATACGGTAGGGTGTAAAATTCCAGATGGCCTGAATACCACCTTCTATCATAAGCTCCGAAACCGCCTGAGCTCTGTCCACAGGTACTGTGAGCACTCCTATATTCACATCTGTTTGCTTTTGTAATTCAGAAAAACGATCAATATGATGAAT
>JAGPIU010000071.1:0-1603 GCA_018054805.1 Paludibacter sp.
TGTCGTAAAGATCGATATCTTCATAGTTTCCGAAGAATTTTTCGTACGACTCCACATCATCGTTCAACAAAGCAAGCTCATATTGCCATTTTGCATAGTCCGAACCTGAAAGTACCGGAAGCGTTTTGGCCATCTTTTTCCAGCTGGTAAAAGCATTGTAGTTTACCGATATTTTACCTGCTTTACCCGATTTTGTAGTGACAATGATAACCCCGTTGGCACCACGCGAACCATAAATAGCGGTAGAAGAAGCATCTTTCAACACGTCGATTGTTTCAATATCGCCGGGAGCTATATCGCTGATCGACGACACAGGAAAACCATCCACCACATACAAGGGTTTATTCTCACCGGTAATCGAGCCACCACCACGCACACGGATTTTCACCTCTGCGTCGGGCGAACCTTCGGTAGTTGTTACCTGAACACCGGCCAGTTTACCGGATATGGCTTCACTTGCCGAATTAACCGGAATTGCTGCAATAGCATCAGCATTTACCGAAGCTACCGAACCGGTAATATCTTTACGACGAACAGTTCCGTAACCAATCGCTACTACTTCGTCGAGCATTTTGGCATCATCTTTTAAAACCACATTCAGCGAAGCTCCTGTAATTGCCACTTCCTGAGTTTGCATCCCCACATACGAAACCACAAGTATTTTGGCACTTGCAGGCACTTCGAGACGAAACACGCCATCGATGTCTGTCACAGTACCAATTGTGGTTCCTTTTACTACCACCGAAGCAGCAATAATGGTTTCACCCTGTGCATCCTTTACCACACCGGTGACTGTTCTGTTTTGCGCAAATACCGATCCCATTGACAAGGTCAGTATCGTTAGCGACAAAAAGAGCTTTTGTAAGAACGAAAGGTTCTTTCTGACTTTACTCATTTTTAAAATCCTTAGATCTGGGTTGAACATAATATTGTTTTTAGAATTCATATTTTTTGATGTTACAAAAATACGTCAACAAGGTTACTATGATGTGCAAAAAATGACACTATTATGTGGATAATTTGACTACTATCACAGGTTGAGAAACACACATTTTATTCAGTTACGTTAACTAAACCCAATCGGAAATGAACTAAAACACAGTCTTTTTTTAATATATCTTACATTTTGTCACAGATGTTTTCATTAAGTAATAGGAAGAATATAATATCGTAATTTTTGATAGCTATTTTGAAATGGATTTTAGACTTGAGTGAGGGCGTTTAGCGGGCTAAACAACCGAACGAAGGTACAAAAGCCGTTCAAAAGAGCATCAATAATTTATTTATGGTATTTGAAACTCGTCTAAAATGCGACATTATATTATTCTTATTACTTATCTTTGCAAAAGCGTATTTTACGGCGCAAAATCGCTTTATTATTAAAACTTTTGGTGAGTTTAATTTGTTCGCGCGAACCGGTTTAAGATTTTCTGCGCGCCAAAAACTCATAAAAGTATTACCATTTATTCGAACACTCTCGTTTTTTAATATCTCAAAAATAAAAAAGAACAATTATGCTGAATCCATCCGATCTTACACTGCTTTCAAAAAAAGGAATTTCCGAAAATCAAATCACCCAACAACTCAATTCTTTTGAAAAAGG
>JAGPIU010000071.1:1703-6056 GCA_018054805.1 Paludibacter sp.
CTCGTTTTTTAATATCTCAAAAATAAAAAAGAACAATTATGCTGAATCCATCCGATCTTACACTGCTTTCAAAAAAAGGAATTTCCGAAAATCAAATCACCCAACAACTCAATTCTTTTGAAAAAGGCTTCCCTTTTCTTGAGATTCGTTCAGCCGCATCTCCCGGCAATGGCATCACTGTAATTTCCGATCAACAAACCAATAAATTTCTTGGCATCTGGGATCAATATCTGAGCGGCAATGTATCCATTCTCAAATTTGTGCCTGCTTCGGGAGCCGCCAGCCGTATGTTCAAAGACCTCTTCGAATTTATCGACGGCGAAAGTCTGACACCTGCGAAACCTGCCGAAATACAGTTTTTCAAAGAAATAGAAAAATTTGCATTTTTCAATGCATTGAACGAAAAGTGCGTGGCTAACGAGACGAAATCAATCACGGAACTTCTGGCCACAGACGAACACAAAAAAGTAGTTGAGAATCTGCTTTTACCAAAAGGACTAAACTATGGCGCATTACCTAAAGGACTTTTGCTTTTCCATTCGTATGCCGACGCCAAACGCACACCCATGCAGGAACATTTGGTGGAAGGTGCACTTTATGCAGCCAATTCCGCGGGCGAAGTAAATATCCACTTCACGGTATCTGGCGAACATCGCGCACTTTTCGAAGCGCATTTGCAGGAGTCTGTCGATAAATTCAGCTCTGAATTTGGCAAAACCTACAATGTAAGTTTCTCGGAGCAAAAAGCCTCGACCGACACTATTGCTGCCGATGCACAGAATCAGCCATTCCGCGAAAATGGTCAGCTGGTGTTTCGTCCCGGAGGGCATGGAGCGCTGATTGAAAACCTCAACGACCTTGTAGCCGATATTATTTTTGTAAAAAACATCGACAATGTGGTGCCCGACGCCATGAAAAACCCGACCATTATTTACAAAAAAATGATTGCCGGAATGCTTGTGTCGCTTCAGCAAAAAACTTTCGAATATCTACGCGAAATGGAAGCCGGACTTTTACCCGAAAACAAGCTTATCGAAATTGCAGCATTCTGCGAAAACGAACTGAATAACAAACCTGCCGAAGGTCAGCAACTCAAAGGCGAAAGGCTTCAAAAATACTTATTTGATAAATTAAATCGTCCTATGCGTGTCTGCGGCATGGTAAAAAACACGGGAGAACCCGGCGGAGGCCCATTTCTGACTGTAAACAACGATGGCACTGTGAGTACACAAATTCTCGAAAGTTCGCAAATTGACCTGTCGAAACCTGAGGAAAAAGCAAAAATGATGCAGGCTACACACTTCAATCCGGTGGATTTGGTTTGTGCTGTAAAAAACTTCAAAGGTGAGAAATTTGATTTACTTAAATATGTCGATCCGAAAACAGGTTTTATCTCCTCAAAATCGAAAAACGGCAAAGAACTGAAAGCACTCGAATTGCCCGGACTGTGGAACGGTGCCATGAGCGACTGGAATACAGTATTTGTGGAAGTACCCGTAAGCACATTCAATCCGGTAAAAACTGTAAACGATTTATTACGTACCGAACATCAATAAGTTTTCTAAATAAAATACAGATGAAAAAATTACTGATAATTTTGTGGTCATTTTTGAGCTTTGCAGGTATTTCCTGTGCTGCTCAACCTGACACCGAAATCATAAAATCGACTTCGGACACGCTGAAAGTAGCCACTTTCAATGTACGTATCCGTACAAACTCCGACACCGGAAACACAAACTGGAAAGTTCGCAAACCTGAAGTGGCCAAACTAATCAACGAATTTGAATTCGACGTATTTGGCGTGCAGGAATTGATTGACAAATCACAGGAAGATGACCTGAGCGACCTTTTGAACTCATACGCCTCAGTGTCGTACGGACGCGATAATCAGGAAGGCTCTAAAGGCGAACGCGCAGCAATTTATTTTCTGAAAAATCGTTTCGAATTACTACAAAAAGGCTTTTTCTTTCTTTCGGAAACACCCGAAACAGTATCGAAAGGCTGGGATGCTGCGCTAAATCGTATTTGCCTCTGGACAAAACTAAAAGACCGTGTCACTAACAAGGAATTCTACTTTTTCAACACTCACTTCGACCATATAGGCGTCGTAGCGCGTCGGGAAAGCGCAAAACTGATTACACGTAAAATGGAAGAGCTGGCGGGTAACGAAACCGTGATTTGTGTAGGCGATTTTAATGCCGACCCCAACGATACGGAGTTTTACAACACCATAACCACTAAACTGAAAGACAGCAGATTGGTGTCAGTTGAAAAACCCAAAGGTTCGGTAGGCACTTTTAATGGTTGGGAAAAAGAGAAAACTGATTTTCCGGAATCGGTTCGTATCGATTATCTTTTTACACAAAATGTAAAAGTAATATCGTACGAGACTATTAACAAGCGCTTTGGTGAAAACGAAGTACCATCCGATCATTTTCCGGTGATGATTCGTTGTACAACCAAATAGTGTTGATTAACAACCATTGTCTTTTTTTGAATAGAAAACTGTTTTTAAGCTATTTTCCATTATTTGAATTTGTCTGTTAAATTATAATTGTCTATATTTGCACAGAATTGAAATTTTTGTGCATAAAAATAATTATATTCGACTATCATAATCAGCAAAAAAGACATGAACACTATCATTATCAACAGCTTTGACGAATTCAACCAGTATGTAGGCAAAGAACTGGGAGTTTCGGATTACATAACCATTTCGCAAGAGCAAATAAACTTGTTTGCCGATGCCACTCTCGATCATCAGTGGATACACGTGGACGAGGAACGCTGTAAAACCGAAAGCCCGTTTAAAAGTACTATTGCACACGGATATCTGAACTTGTCTGTTTTACCACATTTATGGGAACAGATTGTAGAAGTGCGGAACTCTAAACTGACAGTAAATTATGGCATTGAAAAACTGCGTTTTATGCAGGCAGTGACCGTAAACAGCGAAGTAAGATGCAGAGCCAGTTTACACTCGTTGGTTAATCTGCGTGGCACTACAAAAGCCGAGATTAAAGCGACACTTGAAATTAAAGACAGTAAAAAACCTGCGCTCGAAGCTAATGTCGTTTTTCTGTATCACTTCGTGTAAGTCACGCATAAGTAATCGATAATTATTATTGAAATGTTTTTTCACCACATTAGTTCACAGTAGTTTTGAAAATAAAAAGAAAGACTAAGAGCACATAGGATTATCCCGAAAATCGGGATAATTTTCAGAACTAAAAAAGTATCGTCAGATACTTTTACTATGTGAACTAAGTCTTTTACCTCAACTATTTCTATGTGTTCTATTGTGTTAGAAATATATCATTAAATATTATCAACTTAATCATAATACCAGAAGGACAGAATCATATTTGATTTTGTCCTTTTATTTTTAAAGGCTACATTTGCACAAAACAAATTTCAGTATTATGCAGCCTTTAGCCGAACGCCTCCGTCCGCAAACACTCGACGATTATGTAGGTCAGAAACACCTGATTGGCGAAAAAGCCATTCTCCGACAAATGATAGAATCGGGGCACATCGCTTCGTTCATTTTATGGGGACCTCCGGGTGTGGGCAAAACCACGCTTGCCAAAATTATTGCCAACAAACTCGACCGGCCTTTTTACACTTTGAGTGCCGTGACTTCGGGCGTAAAGGATGTGCGCGAAGTAATTGAGAAAGCCAAACAGTCGCGTTTCTTTTCGCAGGGAGGTAATCCCATTCTGTTTATCGACGAGATTCACCGTTTCAGCAAATCGCAACAGGATTCATTGCTGGGCGCAGTTGAAAACGGCACCGTAACGCTGATTGGCGCTACTACCGAAAATCCATCGTTCGAAGTAATTACTCCGCTCCTCTCCCGCTGCCAGGTATATGTCCTGAAATCGCTCACCAACGAAGATTTGCTTGAACTGGCTCAAAGGGCTGTTAATACGGACGCTGAACTCAAAAAACGCAAAGTCTTTTTCGACGAAACCGAAGCGCTTTTGCGTTATGCAGGTGGCGACGCACGCAAACTGCTGAATATTCTCGACCTTGTCATTACGTCCGATCAGGAGGAGGAAGTTCATTTTCGCAACGAAATTGTGACCGAACGCCTGCAGCAAAACCCCATGGCTTACGACAAAGATGGCGAAATGCATTACGATATTATTTCGGCATTTATAAAATCGATACGTGGCAGCGATCCTGATGCAGCTATTTATTGGCTCGCACGCATGGTGGCAGGTGGCGAAGATCCGAAATTTATAGCACGCCGTCTGGTGATTTCGGCAGCCGAAGATATCGGTCTGGCAAATCCAAATGCGCTTTTACTTGCCAATGCCTGTTTCGATGCTTTGCAGAAAATCGGCTGGC
>JAGPIU010000072.1 GCA_018054805.1 Paludibacter sp.
TGGATCATTTGCCAATCTCGCGTCTTACCGAACTGTTTCTTGAAAAAATATTTACCCGATAATTTTCTTGCCCATAGGCAATACGGTTTTTCCCGCTAAATCGTTGATAATAATGCCCGCCATCATATACCATGCAGCAAAAGCACACACAATCAGGTCGATAGCAGCCAGCGTTTTGAGCGCAGGGAAATAAAAATGCTCAAGCACCAATAGAATAAAGCCGACAAGCAATGTTCCGAAAGTAAAAGTCATTGCTTTGTGCACACGGAACGAAGCAATAAACATAATCACGGTGTAAAGCGTCCAACCCAAAAGGTAAAAACCCACATCAGCAGTTGACGAAGGATACACATTGAAATGGTTGAGAAGTTTGATAATACTCAGTCCGATCCAGAAAGCACCATACGACACAAAAGCGCTGTAACCAAAGTTATTACCCATTTTTTGTTCCTGAAAGCCGGCAATCAACTGAGCCAAACCACCAAAAATAATTCCCATGCCGAGCACAGGTCCCCAGCCTACCAGGCCAAGATTGTGTAACTGAAGAAGAAATGTGGTCATACCAAAACCGGCCAGACCAACCACTGCGGGATTTCCGTTTTTCATTTTTTTAAATTGTTTTTAATTTCGGGCGCAAAAGTACTACAATAAATCATTTCCCGCAACTAATAGATTGACAATGTTTTAAACAAAATGCAATTAGCATTCGTTATGCTTTTACAATCAATACAAATTAGATTAGAGCAAACTGAAAAAGAGGCAAAACTATTGTTTTTTCGGTACTATATACATACATTTGTAACCGTAGAATTCTAAAAAAATAAAGATCGTGAATACAGCGACTGATATCGACCAATATATAGCAGGTTTTTCACCCGAAATAAAAGAACTGCTGCACAACATACGCGCCTGCATCTGTAAAGCAGCTCCCGAAGCCACTGAAAAAATTTCGTATGGCATGCCCACATTTGTTCACAATGGCTTATTGGTACATTTTGCCGTTAATAAAAATCACATCGGATTTTACCCCGCCCCTTCGGGTATTGAAGCATTTAAAGACAAGCTTACCGACTGGAAATTCTCAAAAGGTGCGATACAATTTCCGCTAAACAAAGAAATTCCATACCATCTAATTGAAGAAATTACCGCATTCAGATATGCAGAGAATTCAGAAAAAAAACAGAAAAAAGATCATTAAAGAATCATCCGGATTGCAATATAACAATTAAACTCAATCTTTATGAAGAGCTTATCGAATTTTACAATCATATTACTTTTATCCATTTCCTCCATTTTAAATGCGCAAAACGACTCCATCGACAAGCAGAATGCAAACCTGCTCGAAGAGTATAAACAAAAGTTCGAACAAATTGAGCAGCAAAGGCTTAAAGATTCGGTGCGTAAAGCTGAACTTGAAAAAAGAATTGAAGCCCTGAATATAAGCGACCTGACTACGAGGCAGTACTTACAAAAACAGCTGACTGATATCGAACGGGGTGAAGCTCAGCTTCTGAATAAAAAGAAAAAAAGCATCGATTCGCTGCGCACAACTGCTGTAGCATATCCGGTAGTTGTTGGTGGTACCGACACCATTTACCATATATACACCAAACTTGGAGCATCGACACCGCGCGAAAGAGCCGATAATATCTCAAAAAAAATAAAGCTGCTCGTCGAAGACGATTTTTTCCGTCCGGATTCACTACTCGTTATCCCTGCCGAAAATGCACACGACATTGTATATGGCGAAATTATTGTAGCAAGTATATCCGAAACCGATGCTATGTGGTACGACAGCGATTCGAAAACTTTGGCAAACAGTCTGCGCGAAAATATTCTTCTGACAGTACAGAAAGCCAAAGATGAGAAAAGTGTTTTAAAATTACTAAAACGTATCGGACTCGTTTTATTGGTACTGATTTTGGCCGTTTTTTTGTTCAGAATTATTCGGTTCGGTTTCAGAAAAGCGCTTGAGTTTATCGATCTGAAAAAAGACAAGTGGCTGCGAAAATTAGCTTATAAAGATTATACATTTCTCACAGAAGAACAGGAGCTCAGCATTTTATTTTTTCTGTTTAAAATTTTCCGTTGGTTCGTATACGCCATTTTGCTATACATTACACTTCCTATTATTTTTAGCATTTTTCCGTTTACAAAAGGGTGGGCCGACACACTTTTCGGACTTATTTGGTCACCATTCAAAGTTGTACTGATCGCCGTATGGGAATATCTGCCCAATTTGTTTAGCATTCTGGTCATATATATTGTTATGAAGTACTTTATTCGCTTCGTAAAATATATATTCTCGGAAATTGAGAGCGGGAACCTCAAAATTTCAGGATTTCACGCCGACTGGGCCATGCCTACATACAGCATTTTGCGATTCCTGCTTTATGCTTTTATGTTTATAATGATTTTTCCTTATCTACCCGGATCCGACTCCGACATCTTCAAAGGCGTTTCGGTTTTCATGGGTGTATTGTTTTCACTCGGATCGTCTTCGGCCATTGCCAACATTGTAGCGGGCCTGGTGATAACATATATGCGACCTTTCAAAATCGGCGATCGTATTCACATTGGCGATGCAACGGGTATAGTGCTCGAAAAAACACTGCTTGTCACCCGTATGCGCAATATCCGAAACGAAATCATCACTATTCCCAACTCATCGCTACTCACCGGCAACACCGTAAATTACAGCACCGAAGCCGAAGAAAAAGGACTCATCATTCACACATCAGTCACCATTGGCTACGATGTACCGTGGCGCGATATGCATCAGGTACTGATTGATGCAGCCAACAAAACGAATCTGATTCTGAACGATCCGCCACCATTTGTATGGCAAACATCGCTCGAAGATTTTTACGTAAGTTATCAGATTAATTGCTATACCAATGCTCCCACCAGAGTTATGGACATTTATTCGGAATTGCATCAGCACATACAGGATATTTGCAACGAAAGAGGTATTGAAATCATGTCGCCTCATTACCGAGCAGGACGCGATGGCAGCCAAACGACCATTCCGGCTGATTATCTGCCAAAAGATTATAAAGCTCCGGGATTTAACGTAAATGTAACTCAGAAAAAATGATTGACAAAGACAGAATTTATAAAATAATATTCGAAAGCAATACAGCTAAAGGCAAACAGTTTGATGTAGCATTGCTTTGGGTAATACTTGTGAGTATAGTAGTAGCTGCTATCGACAGTATGCCGGCACTTCCATACTGGATCGATATCACACTCGATATTACAGAATGGCTGCTCACATTAGGCTTCACGGCCGAATACCTGACGCGTATATATGTAAGCCCAATGCCGCGAAAATACATTTTCAGTTTTTGGGGAATTGTCGATCTTATTGCAATTCTCCCGGGCTATTTCAGTCTTTTCTTTTTTGGCTATCAGTATTTATTAGTTGTGCGTGTACTCCGATTATTGCGTGTATTCCGTATTCTGAAACTTGTAAGGTTCAATACCGAAGCCATGTGGCTTATTAAATCGCTAAAAGCGAGCATATATAAAATCAGCATTTTCTTATCAGCAGTGTTGGTCACAGTCATCATTCTGGGTACTGTAATGTATGTGATAGAGGGTGGCAACAATGGTTTTAGCAGCATTCCGCAAAGTATTTACTGGGCAATTATCACTATAACTACAGTGGGCTATGGCGACATAGTTCCGCATACAATGCTCGGAAAGTTTGTCTCTTCGCTAATTATGCTTATTGGTTATGCCATTATTGCAATTCCAACAGGCATTGTAACTGTAGAAATGTCGCGCAGACACGAACACAAACAGATTTGCTCCTCATGTAACGAAAAAAACGACGAAAATGCCAACTATTGTAGTCAGTGTGGTTGTATGTTAGAAAGAAAATTGCAGAAATAGTCAAAAAACTTATGCACCGGATAAAAAATATATAAAAATTCTTTTGTACGTTTGCCATAGGTTCATCCCAAAACAACAAATAAAAGTATTGTATAAGCATTTTGAGCAATATTTTTGCCTCAGCATGCAAAAGGAAATTCAATATTTTTTCTGCATAAATAAACAAAATTGGACACATGATTGTTAAGACATACAAAACCACACAAATATGATTAGAGTTTTTATTGTTGACGATCACGAAATTATTCGTCAGGGCCTGAAAATGATCCTGAAAGAGGCATCGGATCTTACAGTTGTAGGCGAAGCTGCTGATGGAAATGAAGCACTTAAAAAGCTTAGAACTGCCGAATGTGATGTACTTGTACTCGACATGAACATGCCGGGGAAAAGTGGCATAGAACTTCTTACCGAAATAAAAGCGTTGCGCCCAAAACTTCACATCCTTGTACTGACAATCCACCCTGAAGACAAGTTTGCACTGAAAACTCTCAAAGCCGGCGCATCCGGCTATCTGTGTAAGGACACTGCGCTCGAAGAACTTGAAGTGGCAATTCGCAATATCTACAACAAAGGTCGTTACATCAGCAATACTCTTGCCGAACAATTAGCCTTCGAAGTAGTTCCCGACAACAGAGCGCTTCACGAACAATTGTCGCGACGCGAGAACGAAATTCTGATAAAAATTACCCGTGGCATGAAGGTGAAGGACATTGCTGCTGAGTTAAATCTGAGCATAAGCACTGTATTTACCTATCGTCTCCGCATTTTTGAGAAACTGAATGTAAAAAGCAATGTGGAACTTACTCATTACGCTATTGAACACAAACTCATTAACTAACAACACTTTATTATAAAGTATAAAACCTAAAAAAACCGGAAGAAATTCCGGTTTTTTTTTGCTTTACACAGAAAAAAAACAGAATCCTATATTACTCTATTTTGGTAATTACTGATTTTATGACAACAAAAGAAGCCTACTGAGATGTAATTTTACGAAAACGTTTACTATAACTCAACTGCATTTTATATTACAAAACCATAATTCAGGAAATAAGAAAACAAAAAAAAGGGATAAAAACCCATCAGAATACGGCCTAATCAACAATACACAAATTTCGTTCAGAGCCGGGCAGGATACCGAATACAAACTGGAATTTACGCATACAAATACCGAAAACAGTTATGCTAAATTATTCCTGCACGACATGGTAACCAACAAAGTCACCGACATAAGCGAAAGCGGCTCGGCATACTACTTTACAGCTGTTTCGACTCCTTCGGCAGTGAAGAGATTCAGAATTCTGACGCAACCGGTTTCTGAAGATATTGATAGCAATATTTCAATTTTCAATGCGCAGAATACCATTTATGTGCGGAACACAGGAGCCGAATACGGAAAAGCTTATGTGTATGATATTACCGGCCGTCTGATTGCTATTCAAAACATATCTCCGGCATCAGTCAATGCGTTCAACGTGACATATCACGAAGCTTATATTGTAAAAGTAGACATGCCGACCGACAATGTGGTAAAGAAACTTTCAATCAGCAAATAACAGATTCAAAATACAGAATTAGTGCATGCTATTTAATGAAATACTTTTCAACACATAGTGCACAGTAGTTTTGAAGAATTAAAAGAAAAGATTAAGAACAACATAAGATTATCCCGACAGCGGGATAATTTAAGAGTTGAGACTGTCTCTGAATACACTTTGATACAGCCAAACAGGATGAAAAAAGCCGTCGGACAACATTGTACGACGGCTTTTCATTTATACTACTGAATGTAACTATGCTTCAGAAGCTCGCTTGGCAAGGTTTTGCTCCCATGCCCATGCACTACGGAGAGTTTCTTCCAGTGTCTCTGTTGCTTTCCAGCCCAATTCGTTATTGGCATACGACGGATCTGCCCATACTTTTTCAATATCACCTTCGCGACGACCTACAATTTTATGAGGCACTTTTACGCCGTTTACACGTTCGAAGGTTTCAATAATCTCCAACACCGACAAACCACGTCCGGTTCCCAGATTGAAAATTTCCACATTTTTCTTCGATTTACTTTCGAGTAACCGTTTTACAGCTACCACGTGTGCTTTTGCCAGGTCGACCACATGAAT
>JAGPIU010000073.1:0-1463 GCA_018054805.1 Paludibacter sp.
GGATTGGCTTTCAGTTCGAGCAACTCGGCTTCGAGCAATACTTTTTCGAGCAGTTCAGCAATTCCAAGACCCTGTTTGGCTGAAATGTCCTGCGACTGATATTTACCACCCCAGTCTTCTACCAGGTAGTTCATGTTGGCAAGAGTTTCCTTGATTTTCTCAGGATTTGCTCCCGGTTTATCCACTTTGTTTATAGCAAAAATCATAGGAACATTGGCCGCTGAAGCATGGTTGATAGCTTCTATGGTTTGTGGCATCACATTGTCGTCGGCAGCAACAATAATAATAGCAATATCTGTAACCTTGGCACCACGTGCACGCATGGCAGTAAATGCTTCGTGACCCGGAGTATCGAGGAAAGTGATACGCTGACCATTTTCGAGTTTTACATTGTAAGCACCGATATGCTGTGTAATACCTCCGGCTTCGCCGGCAATTACGTTGGTTTTACGAATATAGTCGAGCAACGAAGTTTTACCGTGGTCAACGTGACCCATTACAGTTACAATCGGAGCGCGTGGCAGCAAATCTTCTTCGCTGTCGGGTTCATCCTGTCCGATAGCTTCCACCACGTCGGCACTTACAAACTGAGTTGTAAATCCAAATTCTTCAGCTACGATGTTAATCGTTTCAGCATCAAGGCGTTGATTGATCGAAACCATCATGCCAATGCTCATGCAGGTAGCAATTACCTGATTTACACTAATATCCATCATTACTGCAAGTTCGCTTACAGTTACAAATTCGGTCAATTTCAGTATGCTCTCTTCATCTTGCTCGCGCTGAGCAATTTCCTGCTGACGGGCATTCACATTCTCACGTTTATCACGACGATATTTGGCGCCTTTACCTTTTTTGTTACCACCTGCCAGACGGGCAAGTGTTTCTTTAATTTGCTTTTGTACTTCTTCTTCGTTAACAACTGTTTTCAGTGGTTTACGGGTTTTATCCTTCGAAGTTTTGGCGTTGTTTTGTCCGGGTACGGCTTTTTTCGGTTGTGCTATTGTACTTCCGGTTTGTTGCTGTACTTTGTTGATGTCCACCTTTTGATTGGTGAATCTTTCTCTTTTTTTCTTTTTGTTGGCTGCTGCATCGGCTGCTGTGATCACTTTTTTAGTGTCGGCTTGCTGTTTGCCTTTTTCTTCGCGCTCTTTTTTCTTCTGCTCTTTTGTTTTTGGCTTCGGACGAGTGCTTTGGTTGAGCAAATTCAAATCGATAGTACCAACTACCACAGGACCTTTTTCCATAACCGGACGACTCAGAGTGAATATTTCATCCTCTTCAGATTCTGTTACTTCTTCTGCTTCAGGCTGAACTTTTTCAACAGGTTTTTCCGACTGTTTTACTTCCGCTTTTGGTTCTGTTTTTTCCGCTTTTGGTTTCTCAGTAATCTCCGCTTTTGGTTTTTCCACAGGCTTTTCAACCACTGCTACAGGTTCAGGTTTGGTTTCCGGCACTACAGC
>JAGPIU010000073.1:1563-5976 GCA_018054805.1 Paludibacter sp.
GATTCCATTTTCAGAGCCATATCTTTGTTAAATTCTTTAGCAAGTAAAAGATGAAGATCATCCGACAATTTCAGGTTTGGATCGGCGGATAATTTATGACCTTTTTTTGCCAGAAACTCAATGGCGGTTGACAATCCGACATTTAAATCTTTGCAGGCTTTACTTAATCTTATGGACATATATTTTGTAAAAAGTATTTTATATTGAAATAATAGTTAGCAGAAAATTCAAAAGAAAAAAAGAGTTTATCACAATTATTCTTCTTCGAACTCGGCTTTCAGTATTTCGATGAGTTCATCAATGGTTTCTTCTTCGAGGTCGGTGCGACGGATAAGGTCGGCACGTGGCACTGCCAACACACTTTTGGCTGTATCGCAACCAATTGCTTTGAGTGCATCGATAACCCATTGGTCAATTTCATCGCTGAATTCATCGATGTAGATATCTTCTGTTTCTTCGTTTTCGTCAATGTCGCGGAATACATCCAGTGTATATCCGGTGAGCATACTCGCCAGTTTGATATTCAAACCTCCTTTACCGATAGCCTGCGACACTTCTTCGGGACGAAGATAGATTTCAGCTTTTTTCTCGGTTTCGTTCAGGCGAATCGACGAAATTTTGGCAGGGCTTAAAGCTCTCGAAATAAACAAACTTACATTGTTTGTATAGTTTATTACATCGATGTTTTCGTTGCGTAATTCGCGTACAATTCCGTGGATACGTGATCCTTTTACACCCACACAAGCTCCTACCGGGTCAATACGGTCGTCGTACGATTCCACTGCCACTTTGGCTCTTTCGCCCGGCATACGTGCAATTTTCTTTATGGTAATCAAACCTTCGTGAATTTCGGGAACCTCTAGTTCGAAAAGTCTTTCGAGGAATACCGGTGAAATACGCGAAAGAATAATTTTAGGATTGTTGTTTTTATTTTCCACCATAGCTACAACAGCTCTTACAGTGTCGCCCTTGCGATAGAAATCAGAAGGAATTTGTTCGGTTTTTGGCAAATAAAGCTCATTTCCTTCATCGTCGATCAGGAGCATTTCTTTTTTCCAAATCTGATAAAGTTCGGCACTTACAATCTGGCCTACTTTTTCGCTATATTTAGTAAATACACTATCTTTTTGTAGTTCAAGAATTTTCGACGAAAGTGTCTGGCGCAAAGTCAGAATGGCACGACGTCCGAAACCAAGAAAATCAACAGGGTCGGTTACTTCCTCGCCAACTTCATAATCTTCGTCGATTTTTTTAGCTTCCGACAGCGAAATTTCCAGATTCGGATCTTCCAGCTCGTCATCTTCAACTACCGTGCGGTTACGATAAATTTCGAAGTCGCCTTTGTCGGGGTTGATAATCACGTCGTAGTTTTCGTCGGAGCCGAACATTTTGGTGATCACATTCCGGAACGACTCTTCCATAACGCTGATAAGTGTGCTTCTGTCAATGCTTTTCAGTTCCTTGAATTCCGAAAAGGTATCGATCAAATTTATTGTTTCTTTTTTGCTCATGGCTTATTTGAATCTGATAATATATTTTGTGTATTTTATGTCGTTGTAATTAAAATCCAGCGATTCTGTAATGGTCATTTTACGTTTGGCACCTTCGGGTTTCACGGTTTTTTCAATTTCGAGACTAAAGTATTCTGAATTTGCAGCAGAGAGTATTCCGCTTATTTTTTTTCCGCTTGTGGTGAGTACTTCTACTTCGTTGCCAATATTTTTTTCGTATTGTTTCAATACTTTGAATGGCTCTGTGAGACCGGCTGAGCTTACTTCGAGTTCGAAATCTTCTTCGTCGCGATTCAGTTCCGATTCAATATGACGGCTGAGTGCTACACAAAAGTCGATGGAAACTCCGTCGAAAGAGTCTATTTCAATCTGCATTCGGTTGTCGGGGCTGATTTTCAGATCGACAAGATAATAGTCAGTTGAGGCTAAATATGACTCAATAATTTGATTTACAGTATCTTTTAATATCATTTCTAATGTTGAATTAACAACGAAGGGGACTGCTTGTCCCCTCCATCTTTTTTCTAACCGGTTGCAAAAATACAAAATAATTCTTTAACCGACAAATAATTATGAGTTTTTGATGTAAAAAATGAAATATAATTGATTTATAAAGCACCGAATTTTGAAGTAGTTACCTGTTTTCGGCCGAAAGATTAAATTTTTCCGGAAAACGTGCATTTACATTTTTATAGTACGACTGAATTTTTTCGATATCAGCCGTTTCGTCTCCCGTGGGGTAGAAAAGGGCCTCGATGGACACTTCTTTTTTGACGTAGTCGAGACATGCAATTTGTATAGGCACTTTGGCGCTGAGCGCAATGTGGTAAAAGCCCATTTTCCATTTGGGTACAAGGCTTCGGGTGCCTTCGGGGGTAATGGCTAAATGAAACTGTTCGCGACGGCTGAATTCCTCAGCCATAATCTGAGTGACGGATGTGCTGCGTGAGCGATCGACCGGAACGCCTCCCATGGCATCGAACAAATATCCCATTGGGAAAAAAAACCACGATTTTTTTATCAGGAATGAAGCTTTGCGACCCAGCGACCAATAACCCAGTTTGCCAATAAGGAAATCCCAGTTGCTGGTGTGTGGCGCTACGCATATTACGCTTTTTGCAGGCTCTTCAACTTTTACAACTACTTTCCACCCGGCAGTTTTCAAAAGCCATTTACTTAATACTTGCATTATGCTGTTTTTTAATTATGAATGAAAAAGCACTGTTTTTTTTCAGCGCTGAATGTAGTGCAAATATATAGCTTTTTGACGAAACCGGTATGTTGAAAAGATTTTTGAGGAGAAAACAAATCTATTTACTAATTTTGTAGCTCTTGATTTTCGGGGTTAATTTCCGGAAATACATTTCAAAAGAAGAATTTATATCATGGAATTTTTGAACGAACTGAATGAAAGTCAGCGTAAAGCGGTGGAATATGTCGATGGAGCTTCGCTTGTGATAGCAGGTGCCGGATCGGGGAAAACGCGTGTGCTGACATATAAAATAGCTTATCTGCTCAAAAAAGGCATTCACCCAAGCTCTGTTTTGGCTCTTACATTTACCAACAAAGCTGCGCGCGAAATGAAAGCACGTATTGCAGCTATGGTGGGTGAGAAAACAGCCCGCTATCTTTGGATGGGGACTTTTCACTCTGTTTTTTCGAGAATTCTGCGTGCCGAGGCTGATAAAACCGACTTTTCTAAAAATTTCAGTATTTACGATTCTTCCGATTCAAACAGTCTTATTAAAAGCATTGTAAAGGATTTAAAACTCGACGAGAAGCAATACAAAGCGAGTCAGGTGCATTCGCGTATTTCATTTGCCAAGAATAATCTGATTATGCCCGAAGCCTATCGTTCAAATGCCGATCTGACTAAAGCTGATTTGTATAGTAAAATGCCCCGATTGGTGGATGTGTACGATATTTATGTGCAACGTTGCAAGCAGGCCGATGCGATGGATTTCGACGATTTATTGCTTCAAACGAATCTTTTGTTTCGAAACAGGCCCGATGTGCTGCAAAAATACCGTGATGCTTTTGCTTATATTCTGGTAGACGAGTATCAGGATACTAATTTTGCTCAATATCTGATTGTCCGGAAATTGTCGGAAGAGCATCAGCGAATATGTGTGGTGGGCGACGATGCGCAGAGTATTTATTCGTTTCGTGGAGCGAATATCGATAATATACTGAAATTCAAAAATTCATATACCAATACACAGGTTTTTAAACTGGAGCAAAACTATCGTTCCACACAAAATATTGTAAATGCTGCAAACAGTCTGATTGATAAAAATTCAGAGCAAATTCGTAAAACTGTTTTTTCGGAAAAAGAAACAGGCAAGCCGATAAAAATTCTGAATACATTTACCGATCTCGAAGAAGGTGTTGTGGTTGCTGATAATATTAATCAACTGAAATTCAGTCAGAATTTCAGTTATCAGGAAATCGCCATTTTATATCGCACAAACTCTCAATCGCGTGTACTCGAGGAAGCCCTTCGTAAAAAAGGAATTCCTTATCGCATTTACGGAGGCCTGTCGTTTTACCAGCGAAAAGAGATTAAAGATGTGATTGCATATTGTCGTTTAGTTGCCAATCATCACGATGAGGAAGCGCTGAAACGAATTATCAATGTACCCGCACGCGGAATTGGCGACACTACAGTTGCCAAACTGCTCGATTGTGCCCGTACGCAGGCTGTTAGTGTTTGGGATGTGCTTAACGATATGCTGGCCTATAATTTACAGGTAAATGCCGGAACTGCTACGAAATTGGCAAATTTCCGAAAGGTGATAAGTGTATTTGCCTCTCAAACCGAAACGCTGAATGCATACGAACTAATGTTACAAATAGTCAAAGTTTCGGGCATTATCAACGATACTTATGTGGATAAATCGCC
>JAGPIU010000002.1 GCA_018054805.1 Paludibacter sp.
TTCGTCGGCTCGACGATAGCTGGACAAGCTGGACCGATCCGGTAAATTTAGGTCGATACATTAATACATTGTTCGACGATCAGGATATTTCGGTAAATGCAAATGGTACAATTGGTTATACGGTTAAGTATGATCAGCCCGGTGCTCCCGGCGATTACGATATTTATCAGTTTGTAATGCCCGAAATTGCGCGCCCCGATCAAACCATTAAGCTTTATGGAAATGTGCTCAACGAAGTTGATTCGGCTGCTGCCGTGAATCTGAAAATTACCAACCTCCGTACCAATAAAGTGGAAGTTGTTACACCTTCGCTTGCCTCCGACGGTTCGTATAGTGTGAATCTGCCTTTCGAAAAATATCTTGTCGAAATTAATATGAAAGGATTTCTATATCATGCGGAGGAAGTTGATCTTTCTGATCGTGCATCTTTCCTGCCAAAATTTAATTTCAAAGAAAAAATTGGAACAGAGTCGCAGGCAAAAATTGATCAGTTGATGGTGAAGGTCGATACTTTCAATACGCAACTGAGTAAAATAAATAAGTCGGAGTCGTACGATCTTAAAAATACTTTTGCAGGTTATGATGATCTTTTGAATAATTACAAATCTACTCTTACCGATATTCAGAAAATTGTAAACGATCGCAAATATGCATGGCTGTCGGAAGAAACAAAATACGTGGATGTGTTGCGTAACTTTAAAGTACAAAGGGCTTCGAAAGGTGCTACTTTCAAACTTGAGAATATCTTTTTCGATCTGGGAAAATCAACACTTAAGCCCGAATCGAAACCATCCCTCGACGATTTATTCAATATTCTACAAAAAAATCCTATCAGTATCGAGCTTGGCGGACATTCCGACAGTATTGGTTCGGCCGAAAGTAATCTGCAACTTTCGCAGGAGCGTGTAAACTCGGTGAAGAACTACCTTGTAAACAAAGGAATAATTGCCGACAGAATAGTCGCCGTAGGATATGGCGAAGAAAAACCTGTGGCCACTAATGATACTGACGAAGGTCGTGCGAAAAACCGCAGGGTAGAGGTGAAGATTATCGAAAAAGTTGTACAGGGACGCGAAGGTGTCGAAAACGATTTGGTGGATAAACCCGCTGAGCCCGAAGCTGAAGTTGTGCTGCCAACGGCTGTGATAAGCGATGAAGAATTGGTGACTAAGCTCCGTAAGGCTGCTAATGTAGGTGGAATGCCTGCCGATAGTCCCTGCAACGATAATCCTGTAGTTTCGAAAACAAAATCATCGAAAACAAAAGTGGTTCGTGAACGCAAAGTGCGCACTCCAAAAACGACCAAAATACGAAAATCCCGTACTACAAGAGTAAGCTCTTCTGGTAGTTCCGGAGCAGCTGCAGCGGCTGCATCGGGTAGCTCCACTTCGGGTACTACATCTTACAGTGGCTCAGGCTCGGGTTTTGGAAGTGGCTTGTCGTTCGATGAGTTTGAGAAAGCTGATTATATTTACCGACCTTTTACGGTAGGCGTTGAAAACTTCGGAACGCTCGATAACTCATCCTTTACCGGATATAATTTGCGATTGGTGAACCGCAAAAAACTCGAAAGCAGAGGAAAAGTGCGCGAACATAATTTCGCATATTTCCCCTCAAACGATACTTACAGTTATGGCGCCGGATATCAGTATTTACGTTTTATCTCTATCAAGGACTGGACAAGCCTGCCTGTAGGTTTTGTGTGGGGATTCGAAGGAAAGTATTTTAAAAATAACGGACTGAACGGAACTACCGATGATAAAGCGTATTTCGGAATGCCATTTGGAATGAAAGGTTTAATCAACATCAATAAGTTTGTGCTGAGCCCGGATGTGTATTATTACTATGGGTTTATATCTCCTGACGCAGAAACAAATCTTGGTATTAAGTCGAATTATTTTGGTGTGGGAGCTAATTTACGCTGGCGGTTTGTGTATGGCGGCGTGCATCTGAATCTTGGAAAAAGCATCAACTATCTTGGCATACGAGCAGGTCTTACATTCTGATGACAAATAATTGAAACGGAGAGCGGCAATCTTAGTCGCTGCTCTGTTTCTGTGCTTTGCCGTGTTTTCAGATAATCTGCTGACTGTATGAATACGGGCTTTTATATTGAGCGAACAAAAAAAATGAAAACTCTTTGTTGTTTCAAAATGATTGCCTATCTTTGCAGTCCGAATTTAAAACTTAAAACAAAACATATTAAATAACTAATAATTATGATCGTAGTACCCGTAAAAGAAGGCGAAAACATTGAAAGAGCATTGAAAAAATTCAAACGTAAATTTGAAAAAACAGGTGTTGTAAAAGAATTACGTCGTCGTCAGTGTTTCGACAAACCTTCGATTGTAAAACGCGAAGAAAAAATGCACGCGGTTTACGTACAAAAAATGCAGTTAGGCGAAGAATAATTTCAAATAATTGTCGGGAGGCTTGCTTTCCTGATAGATTTGTTTTATTTTCGTTGCAGAATTGGACCTACGGTTATGATAAACGAATTTCTGCAATATTTACAGTATGAGAAGAATTACTCCTCTCATACTGTTTTGTCGTATCATAACGATTTGATACAATTTTGTGATTTTATGCAGCAGAAGCCTGAGGATTTCAGGGTTGATGCTGTGGATTCGACCCACCTTCAACAGTGGGTTTTGTTGTTAATGTCTGAGGGGTTGAAGCCTGCTTCAGTGTCCCGGAAAATTTCAACGCTGAAATCTTTTTGGCGGTTTTTGCTTCGCCGGGATTATGCATTTTCAAATCCGGTTTCAGGAGTTCTTCTTCCAAAATCGGCTAAGCCACTTCCCTCTTTTTTTAAAGACAATGAAATGACTCTGGCGCTTGATGAAACTTTTCTGACTCAAGATTTTGAATCGGTGCGTAATCATTTAATAGTATTTATGTTATATGCTACCGGAATGCGACGTTCGGAATTGCTCATGCTTGTCGATGCTGATTTCGATCTTGAAGCGGGTAGCGTAAAAGTGCTCGGCAAACGAAATAAACAGCGTATTATACCTATTGGGCCTGAACTTTCCAGCAAAATAAAACATTATATAGATATAAGAAACAAAGAGGTGGAAGGAGTGCCCGAATGTTTCTTTGTTCGTTCAAATGCTAAAAAGCTTTATCCCGAAATGGTATATAAGATTGTACAACAGTTTATGCTTCCGTTTGGCAGTCTGCCAAAAAAAAGTCCCCACGTGCTTCGTCATACATTTGCTACGGGTATTCTTAATCAGGGTGCCGATATTAATGCTGTGAAGGAATTGCTGGGACATTCGAGTCTTGCTGCCACGCAGGTATATACGCACAGTACTTTCGACGAACTATACAATATATATAAACAAGCCCATCCCCGGGCAAAATAAAAAGGAGGTATTTATGAAACTCAGGATTCAATCCATCAATTTTGATGCTACTACTGCTTTGGAAGCTTATATTGCAAAAAAAACTTCCAAGCTCGAAAAATTCTTTGACGAAATAGTAAATGTCGAAGTATATTTAAAGGTTGTAAAGCCCGAAACGGCTGCCAATAAAGAAGCTGAAATAAAAATATCAATACCCGGAGTGGATTTTTTTGCCTCGAAAACATGCGATACTTTTGAGGAAGCTGTTGATCTTACGGTAGATGCTGTGGATAAACAAATCAGGAAGTACAAGGAAAAGATAGCGAATAAATAAAATATTGAGCGAAATGTTTTGTAATTCAAAATATATTCGTACATTTGCAAGCCGTTTGAATAGCAGTATTTAAACGGCTTTTTAAACTCTAATAACCTGAAAAGTCAGGAGTTTGCCTCTTTAGCTCAGTTGGCCAGAGCACGTGATTTGTAATCTCGGGGTCGTTGGTTCGAATCCGACAAGAGGCTCAAAATAGGGGAGAAACCCTTTGCCACTAAAGGGGAAAAGGGTAAAAATGAGTTTTTTTACACTTTGCAGAGTTTTTTTTCACAAAAATGATACCTTCCGGCTTTCCTTTAGGTGTTTGAGGGTAATTAATAGATTGAATTTTTTTTTTTTTTTTTTGGGCAGTTACCAAAGTGGCCAACTGGGGCTGACTGTAACTCAGCTGTCTTTCGACTTCGGAGGTTCGAATCCTTCACTGCCCACTAAATGATGAGTTGATGTGTTGATGAGAAGATATGATGATCAGATGAAAATTTAATTATCACATTTGCAAATTATCACATTCTCACATTAATTTGCGGAAGTAGCTCAGTTGATAGAGCATTAGCCTTCCAAGCTGAGGGTCGCGGGTTTGAGCCCCGTCTTCCGCTCTGTGAAAAGAGCGATTGATTTTCGGTAAAAAAAACCGGTTTTTCGCTCTCACTTGCTGTTGTAGCTCAGTGGTAGAGCACTTCCTTGGTAAGGAAGAGGTCACGGGTTCAACTCCCGTCAACAGCTCAACTTTGTAAGCTTTTATAAAACATATAAATTAATTATTAAATAATCTTTGAGTTATGGCAAAAGAAAAATTTGACAGGTCAAAACCTCACGTAAACGTAGGTACCATTGGTCACGTTGACCACGGTAAGACTACTTTGACCGCTGCAATTACTACTGTACTTGCTAAAAAAGGACTTTCTGAATTGCGTTCGTTCGATTCAATTGATAATGCTCCTGAAGAAAAAGAACGTGGTATTACTATCAATACTTCACACGTTGAATACCAAACTGCTTCACGTCACTATGCACACGTTGACTGTCCGGGTCACGCTGACTACGTGAAGAACATGGTTACCGGTGCTGCTCAGATGGACGGTGCTATCATTGTAGTAGCTGCTACTGATGGTCCTATGCCTCAGACTCGTGAGCACATCCTTTTGGCTCGTCAGGTAAACGTTCCCCGTCTGGTTATTTTCATGAACAAATGTGATCAGGTTGATGACGAAGAAATGCTTGAACTTGTAGAAATGGAAATGCGTGAACTGCTTTCATTCTACGATTTCGATGGCGACAATACACCAGTAATCCGTGGATCTGCTCTTGGTGGATTGAATGGTGTTCCACAGTGGGAAGACAAAATCATGGAACTGATGAATGCTGTTGATACCTGGATCGAACTTCCTCCACGTGCGGTTGATAAACCTTTCCTTATGCCTGTTGAAGACGTATTTTCGATCACTGGTCGTGGTACTGTAGCAACTGGTCGTATTGAAACCGGAATTATCAAAACAGGTGAAGAGGTTCAGATTATTGGTCTTGGACAGGGAGCTAAAAAATCAGTTGTTACCGGTGTGGAAATGTTCCGCAAAATTCTAGATGAAGGTCAGGCTGGTGATAACGTAGGTCTTCTTCTCCGTGGTATCGACAAAGAAGAAATCAAACGTGGTATGGTTATTACTCACCCGGGTAAAGTAACTCCTCACACTTCTTTCAAGGCTGCGGCTTATATCCTGAAAAAAGAAGAAGGTGGTCGTCACACTCCATTCCATAACCGCTATCGTCCACAGTTCTATATCCGTACATTGGACGTAACAGGTGAGATCACTCTTCCTGAAGGAACTGAAATGGTAATGCCAGGTGACAACCTTGAAATTACAGTAACTCTTATCTACCCAGTAGCTTGTAACGTAGGTCTTCGTTTCGCTATCCGCGAAGGTGGTCGTACAGTAGGTTCAGGTCAGATTACAGAACTGTTAGACTAATTACCCCCCTAACCCCCTAAAGGGGGGATTAGAGAGTAAATAACATCAACCCTACTAATCAAAGCCCTCCCTTTTAGGGGAGGGTTTGGGTGGGGCTGTTAATACACGGGCGTAGCTCAGTTGGTAGAGCACTGGTCTCCAAAACCAGGTGTCGGGAGTTCGAGCCTCTCTGCCCGTGCAAATTCTATTTATATATGAATCCAATTAACTATATCAAAGAGTCTTATTCAGAACTTGTTCAGAAAGTTTCCTGGCCTACAAGCAAGGAACTTACTAACAGCGCTGTTGTGGTATTGGTAGCTTCCATCATTATCGCATTGGTTGTTTGGGCTATGGACCTGAGTTTTGAAGCTATCATGACATTTATCTACGAGAAGCTGTTGTAATTAAATTTTTAGGAGGGAAAGAAGTGTCTGAGACAACAAATTTTAAATGGTACGTGATGCGTGCTATTAGTGGAAAAGAGAACAAGGTGAAAGAGTATATCGAGGCCGATATACGTAATTCTGATCTTGGTCATTATGTTGCACAGGTATTAATTCCTACTGAAAAGGTTTACCAGATTCGTAACGGCAAAAAAATTACAAAAGAACGTAGTTGCATGCCGGGATATGTGCTGATAGAAGCTGATCTGAATGGTGAAGTTTCTCACCGCTTAAGAAATACCCCTAACGTTATCGGTTTTCTCGAAGAAAAAAACCACACACCAATTCCGGTTCGTCAATCGGAAGTGAATCGTATTCTCGGTACTGTGGATGAAATGCAGGAAACAGGCGAAGAAATGCTAACACCATACTTCGTGGGTGAAAGCGTAAAGGTTATTTTTGGCCCGTTTTCGGGTTTCAGCGGAGTAATCGAAGAAGTCAATTCAGAGAAGAAAAAACTCAAAGTTATGGTTATGATATTCGGACGGAAAACTCCGCTCGAATTATCGTTTACGCAAGTAGAAAAGGAATAATCCCGACCTTGTTACAAGTCGGTCATTCCTGTTTTAACATCAAAAATTAAACAATTATGGCTAAAGAGATTGCTGGACTTATTAAATTGCAGATTAAAGGAGGTGCGGCAAACCCATCTCCCCCTGTAGGACCTGCACTTGGTTCGAAAGGGATCAATATTATGGAGTTTTGCAAACAATTTAATGCCAGAACCCAGGACAAACCAGGTAAAGTATTGCCTGTTGTCATCACCTATTATACTGACAAATCATTCGACTTTGTGGTAAAAACTCCTCCTGTTGCTATTCAACTTATGGAGGTTGCTAAACTTAAAGGAGGTTCTGCCGAACCTAACCGTAAGAAAGTAGCCGAAATCAGCTGGGAGCAGGTAGAAGTGATTGCCAAAGACAAAATGGTCGATTTGAATTGTTTTGAATTAAATGCAGCTATGAAAATGGTTGCAGGTACAGCTAGAAGTATGGGTATTACCGTAAAAGGTACATTTCCGGGTATTAATTAATAAACACTTCAATTCAAAATGAGTAAACTGACAAAAAATCAAAGGTTAGCTTTAGAAAAAATTGAAGCAGGAAAAACCTATTCACTAAAGGAAGCAGCTGCACTGGTTAAAGAAATTTCTACAACCAAGTTCGATGCCTCCGTAGATATTGATGTACGCTTAGGTGTTGACCCACGTAAAGCCAACCAAATGGTTCGCGGTGTTGTATCGCTGCCAAATGGTACCGGAAAACAAGTAAGGGTTCTTGCATTATGTACTCCTGATCAGGAAGCTGCTGCTAAAGAAGCTGGAGCTGACTATGTTGGTCTCGATGAATATATCGAAAAAATTAAAGGAGGCTGGACTGATGTGGATGTAATCATCACTATGCCTGCTATTATGGGTAAATTAGGAGCTTTAGGTCGTGTGCTCGGTCCCCGTGGATTGATGCCAAACCCTAAAAGTGGTACTGTTACCAATGAAGTAGGCAAAGCAGTAAAAGAAGTAAAACAAGGTAAAATCGACTTTAAGGTAGATAAATATGGTATCGTACATACTTCGGTAGGTAAAGTATCGTTTACTGCTGATCAGGTTGTGGAAAATGCCAAAGAATTTATTTCTACACTGATGAAACTGAAACCAACTTCAGCAAAAGGTACTTATGTAAAGAGCATTTATCTTTCAAGCACAATGAGTGCGGGTATTAAAATTGACCCAAAATCAGTTGAAGAATAAAATTAAAAGTTTATGAAAAAGGAAGATAAAAGCGCTATTATATCGCAACTCGAGTCAACAATCAGTGAGTATGCACACTTCTATCTGGCTGACATTGCCGGCTTAAACGCCGCACAAACCAGCGAATTGAGAAGAGTATGCTACAAACAGGATGTGAAGCTCGTTGTTGTAAAAAACACATTGCTTAAAAAAGCACTTGATAACACTGGTGTAGACTTTAGCGAACTTTACGGTTCGTTGAAGGGCGAAACTTCACTTATGCTCTCAAATACAGGTAATGTTCCTGCTAAGCTCATTCAGGAGTTCAGCAAGGCTAACAAAAGCAAAAAACCTGTACTCAAAGCTGCATATGTAGAGCAGAGCTTCTATATCGGCGAAAATCAACTTGAAGCACTCATCCACGTGAAGAGCAAAAACGATCTTATTGCCGACGTTATTGCATTGCTGCAATCGCCTGCTAAGAACGTTGTGTCCGCACTCCAGTCAGGAGGTAATACTATCCACGGCGTGTTGAAAACACTGGCCGAAAGATAAATTTCAAGTAAAAAATAAAAAAATAAAATCATAAAAAATAAGTAAAATGGCAGATTTGAAAGCTTTTGCAGAACAATTGGTTAATCTCACAGTTAAAGAAGTAAATGAGTTAGCTCAAATTTTGAAAGATGAATATGGTATTGAACCAGCCGCTGCAGCTGTTGCTGTTGCTGCAGGTCCTGCAGCTGCTGCTGAAGTAGCAGAAGAAAAAACTTCTTTCGATGTAGTATTGAAAGCAGCTGGTGCTAATAAATTGGCTATCGTGAAACTGGTTAAAGAACTTACCGGTCTTGGCCTGAAAGAAGCTAAAGATTTAGTTGATGCCGCTCCTTCAGTAGTGAAAGAAGGTGCATCTAAAGACGAAGCTGAAGCCTTGAAAAAAGCGTTGACTGAAGGCGGAGCTGAAGTTGAACTTAAATAATATCGCCTGATAATCAGGTTTTTGGTTTAGATTCCCTCTCATTGAGGGATTCTAAACCTTTTGTCGTCTATAAAATAATTGAGTTCACCGCATTCAAATAACCCTCTTTGAAAATGTCTTCAATAACCCAAAATCAAAGAATCAATTTTGCTTCGATTAAGAATCAGTTGGAATATCCTGATTTCTTGGAAGTACAATTAAAATCTTTCCAGGACTTTTTTCAGATGGACACCGCCCCTGAAGAAAGAAAAAAAGAAGGTTTGTATAAGGTTTTTACCGAAAACTTTCCCATCGCCGATACACGTAATAATTTTATTCTCGAATTCCTCGACTATTACGTCGATCCTCCCCGTTATTCAATCGATGAATGTATCGACCGTGGTCTGACTTACAGCGTGCCGCTGAAAGCCAAATTAAAACTCTACTGTACCGATCCGGATCACGAAGATTTTGACACAGTAATTCAGGATGTATATCTTGGTCCTGTGCCATATATGACCCCAAAAGGTACATTTGTGATCAATGGTGCCGAACGTGTTATCGTTTCGCAGCTTCACCGTTCACCAGGTGTATTCTTCGGACAGAGTGTGCATGCCAATGGTACAAAACTTTATTCGGCTCGTATTATTCCTTTCCGTGGATCATGGATCGAGTTTGCTACCGACATCAACAATGTGATGTATGCTTATATCGATCGTAAAAAGAAATTACCCGTAACTACACTGTTGCGTGCAATCGGATTTGAGAGCGATAAAGATATTCTCGAAATTTTCAATCTTGCAGAGGAAATCAAGGTTAATAAAACAAGTCTCAAAAAAGCTGTAGGTCAAACGCTTGCTGCTCGTGTGTTGAAAACATGGATTGAAGACTTTGTGGATGAAGATACCGGCGAGGTAGTAAGTATCGAGCGTAATGAGGTGATTATCGATCGTGAAACTGTACTTGAAAACAGTCACATCGACGAAATTATTGAATCGGGAACTCAGACCATTCTTATTCACCGTCCTGATGCAAATCAGAACGACTATGCGATTATTTACAATACATTGCAGAAAGACCCGAGTAACTCGGAAAAAGAAGCTGTGTTGTACATCTATCGTCAGTTGCGTAACGCGGTTCCTGCCGATGATTCGTCAGCAAGAGAGGTTATCAACAACCTTTTCTTCTCTGAAAAGCGTTACGACTTGGGTGATGTGGGTCGTTTCCGTATCAACCGTAAACTGAATCTGAATATCAATCCTGATGTAAAGGTTCTGACCAAAGAAGATATTATCGAGATCATCAAATACCTCATCGAACTTATCAACTCGAAAGCCGATGTGGATGATATCGACCACTTGAGTAACCGTCGTGTACGTACTGTGGGTGAGCAGCTTTACAACCAGTTTGGTGTAGGTCTTTCGCGTATGGCACGTACTATCCGCGAACGTATGAATGTACGCGACAACGAGGTGTTTACTCCTATTGATCTGATCAATGCCAAAAGCATTTCGTCAGTAATCAATTCGTTCTTCGGAACAAATGCATTATCGCAGTTTATGGATCAGCAAAACCCGCTGGCCGAGATTACGCACAAACGTCGTATGTCGGCTCTCGGACCTGGTGGTCTTTCGCGTGAACGTGCAGGTTTCGAGGTTCGTGACGTACACTATACACACTACGGTCGTCTTTGCCCGATTGAAACGCCTGAGGGACCAAACATTGGTCTTATCTCGTCGCTTTGTATTTATGCAAAGATCAACGAACTCGGATTTATCGAAACTCCTTATCGTAATGTTGAAAACGGTAAAGTAGATCTTACTCCTGAAGGAATTCAGTATTTTACTGCCGAAGAAGAGGAAAATCTTGTGGTTGCTCAGGGTAATGCTCCATTGAATGATGATGGAACATTTATCCGTACAAAAGTAAAATCGCGTCTTGAAGCCGATTTCCCTGTAGTGGCGCCCAATGAGGTGAACCTTATGGATGTGGCTCCATCGCAGATTGCATCTATTGCTGCTGCACTTATTCCTTTCCTTGAGCATGACGATGCCAACCGTGCACTCATGGGCTCGAACATGATGCGCCAGGCTGTACCTTTGCTTCGTTGCGAAGCTCCGATTATCGGAACCGGTATCGAAGGTCAGCTTATTCGCGACTCAAGAACTCAGGTGGTTGCCGAAGGAGCCGGTGTAGTGGAATATGTAGATGCTAATTGCATAAAAATTAAATATGATCGCACCGAAGATGAGGACTTTGTAAGCTTCGATTCGGCTGTGAAAGAGTATAAACTGCCAAAATTCCAGAAAACCAATCAGAATACAACCATCGACCTTCGTCCTATCGTAAGAAAAGGCGACAGAGTTGAAGCTGGTATGATTATGACCGAAGGTTATTCGACCGAAGGTGGTGAGCTGGCTATTGGTAAAAACCTGAAAGTGGCTTTCATGCCATGGAAAGGTTACAACTTCGAGGATGCTATCGTAATCAACGAACGTGTTGTGCGTGAAGATGTCTTTACTTCTATTCATGTGGTTGAGCAATTGCTGGATGTGCGCGAAACAAAACGCGGCGTTGAGGAATTTACCAACGATATTCCGAATGTGAGCGAAGAAGCAACAAAAGACCTCGACGAAACAGGTATTATCCGTATCGGTGCACGTATTGAACCGGGCGATATTATTATTGGTAAGATTACACCAAAAGGTGAATCTGATCCTTCGCCCGAAGAAAAACTGCTTCGTGCAATCTTTGGCGATAAAGCCGGCGATGTGAAAGATGCTTCACTGAAAGCAACTCCTTCGTTGTCGGGTGTGGTTATCGGAAAACGTCTGTATTCAAAAGCACAGAAAAACCGTAAATCAAAACTCGCCGACAAAGCTGTATTGCCACGTCTCGATGAAGAATTCGAAACACAGGCTGCAGTATTACGCGAAACACTGGTGGATAAACTGATGGTACTTCTGGCAGATAAAACATCAGCAGGCGTAAAAGATTTCCTGGGATCTGATGTGGTTTCGCGTAACAGCAAATTTACACCTGAGCGTCTTCGTGAAATCGATTACACTACTGTTCAGTTAAGCAAATGGACATCAGATAATCATAAAAATGAACTGGTAAAACAGCTTATTCTGAATTATCTGAAAAAATATAAAGAACTTGACGCACAAATCAAGCGTCAGAAATTCAATATCACTATTGGTGATGAACTTCCCAATGGTATTGTGCAGATAGCCAAAGTGTATATTGCCAAAAAACGTAAGATTCGTGTTGGTGATAAAATGGCGGGTCGTCACGGTAACAAAGGTATCGTTTCGCGTATTGTCCGTCAGGAAGATATGCCATTCCTTGCCGATGGAACTCCTGTGGATATTGTACTTAATCCGCTTGGTGTACCTTCGCGTATGAACCTTGGACAGATTTTCGAAACTGTACTTGGTTGGGCAGGAAAAGAACTCGGTGTGAAGTTTGCAACACCGATTTTCGATGGTGCAAGCCTTGATGATCTGAATGAATGGACTGACAAAGCCGGAGTTCCACGTTATGGTAAAACTTATCTTCACGATGGTGGTACAGGAGAACGATTCGACCAACCTGCTACTGTAGGTATTATCTACATGCTGAAACTTGGACACATGGTTGAAGATAAAATGCATGCCCGTTCAATCGGACCATATTCACTTATTACTCAGCAGCCTCTCGGAGGTAAAGCTCAGTTTGGTGGACAGCGTTTCGGGGAAATGGAGGTTTGGGCACTCGAAGCTTTCGGGGCTGCTCATATTCTGCAGGAAATCCTTACGGTAAAATCCGACGACGTAATGGGACGCGCCCGTACTTACGAAGCTATTGTAAAAGGCGACCCAATGCCAACACCGGGTATTCCTGAATCGCTCAATGTATTACTTCACGAACTCAGAGGTTTAGGTTTGAGTATTAATTTGGACTAATAAGCTTGTCAACCTCCCCGAAAAGGGGAGGCTGACTTGTTTAGTAATGTTCCGGATTGTAAATTATCAATTGTAAATTGTAAATTAGAAAAATATGGCTTTTAAAAACGATAATAAGCTAAAGACTAATTTTAATAAGATTTCTATCGGGCTTGCATCTCCCGAAGAAGTCCTGAAATTATCGAGCGGCGAGGTACTCAAACCTGAAACTATCAACTATCGTACTTACAAACCCGAGCGTGATGGTTTGTTCTGCGAGCGCATTTTTGGTCCTACCAAGGATTTTGAATGTCATTGCGGTAAATACAAACGTATTCGTTATAAAGGGATTGTTTGCGACCGTTGCGGGGTTGAAGTAACCGAGAAAAAAGTTCGTCGTGAGCGTATGGGACACATTCAACTAGTGGTTCCTGTGGCTCATATCTGGTATTTCCGTTCGTTGCCGAATAAAATCGGTTATCTGCTCGGTATGCCAACCAAAAAACTCGATGCAATTATTTATTACGAGAAATATGTGATTATTCAGGCTGGCGAAGCTCACAACGGGGAAAATGTCGTGAATGGAGAGCTTCTTACCGAAGAAGAATATCTTGATATCCTGGATGCTCTTCCACGCGAAAACCAATTGCTTGAAGACAGCGATCCAAATAAATTTATTGCCAAAATGGGTGCAGATGCGATCCACGATTTACTGACACGTCTCGATTTGGATGTGCTTTCGTATGATCTGCGTCACCGTGCCAATACCGATACATCGCAACAACGCAAAAACGAAGCTTTGAAGCGTCTTCAGATTGTGGAGTCGTTCCGTGCTTCCCGAAATCGTAACAAACCGGAATGGATGATTGTGAAAATCGTTCCTGTAATTCCACCTGAGTTACGTCCTTTGGTTCCTTTGGATGGTGGACGTTTTGCTACTTCCGACCTCAACGACCTTTATCGTCGTGTGATTATTCGTAACAATCGTCTGAAACGTCTGATCGAAATTAAAGCACCCGAAGTGATTCTACGTAACGAAAAACGTATGCTTCAGGAAGCTGTGGATTCGTTGTTCGATAACTCACGTAAATCGAGTGCTGTAAAAACCGATGCCAACCGTCCGTTGAAATCTCTTTCGGATTCGTTGAAAGGTAAACAGGGTCGTTTCCGTCAGAACCTCCTCGGTAAACGTGTGGATTATTCAGCACGTTCGGTAATTGTGGTAGGTCCTGAACTTAAAATGCACGAATGCGGTTTGCCAAAAGATATGGCTGCCGAACTTTATAAACCGTTTGTGATCCGCAAACTTATTGAGCGCGGTATTGTAAAAACGGTAAAATCAGCGAAAAAAATCGTTGACCGTAAAGACCCGGTGATCTGGGATATTTTAGAGTACGTGATGAAAGGACATCCCGTATTGCTAAACCGTGCCCCAACGCTTCACCGTCTTGGTATTCAGGCATTCCAGCCTAAAATGATTGAAGGTAAAGCTATTCAGTTGCACCCGCTTTCATGTACCGCGTTCAATGCCGACTTCGACGGTGACCAGATGGCTGTTCACCTTCCGCTTGGAAACGAGGCTGTGCTCGAAGCGCAGATGCTTATGCTTGCTTCGCACAATATTTTGAACCCTGCCAACGGTGCGCCTATTACAGTTCCTTCGCAGGACATGGTGCTTGGTTTGTACTATATTACAAAACCACGTACAGGTGCAAAAGGTGAAGGTCTTATTTTCTATTCGCCCGAAGAAGCTGAAATTGCATACAACGAGAAAAAAGTTGCGCTGCATGCTCCTATCAAAGTGAGAACTTTTGACGTGATCGATGGTGAACGTAAACTCACCATGATTGAAACTACTGTAGGACGTATTTTATTTAATAAATGTGTGCCCGAACAGGTAGGTTATATCAATGAGTTGCTTTCAAAAAAATCACTTCGCGATATTATCGGTAATGTGATCGAAATTTGTGGTGTGGCCCGTACAGCTGCATTCCTTGATGATATTAAGGATCTTGGTTATTACATGGCCTTCAAAGGAGGTCTGTCGTTTAACCTTGGTGACGTAATTATTCCTGAGGAAAAAGAACAACTTGTAAAAGAAGGTAACGCTGAGGTTGAAGAGATTTTGAATAACTATAACATGGGATTCATTACCTACAACGAACGTTACAATCAGATTATTGATACCTGGACACACGTCAATTCAAAATTATCGAATATCCTTATGAAACAGCTTTCGAGCGACAATCAGGGATTCAACTCGGTATATATGATGCTTGACTCCGGTGCCCGTGGTTCGAAAGAACAGATTCGTCAGCTTTCGGGTATGCGTGGTCTTATGGCCAAGCCTCAAAAGTCTGGTGCTGAAGGTGGACAGATTATTGAAAACCCGATTCTTTCAAACTTTAAAGAAGGTCTTTCGGTACTTGAGTACTTTATTTCTACTCACGGTGCGCGTAAAGGTCTTGCGGATACTGCCCTTAAAACTGCTGATGCCGGTTATTTGACCCGTCGTCTTGTGGACGTATCGCAGGATGTGATTATCAACGAGGACGACTGTGGTACTCTTCGTGGATTGATTGCTACTGAGATGAAAAACAACGAAGAAGTTATTTCGTCGCTTTACGAGCGTATTTTGGGTCGTGTTTCTGTACATGATATTTATCATCCGCTTACTGGTGAGCTGATCGTATCATCCGGCGAACAAATTGTAGAAGCCCTGGCTAAAAAGATTCAGGATTCTCCGATTGAACGTGTTGAAATTCGTTCGGTTTTGACCTGTGAATCGAAAAAAGGTGTTTGTGCTAAATGTTATGGTCGTAACCTTGCTACCAATAAAATGGTACATATGGGTGAAGCTGTGGGAGTTGTTGCTGCTCAGTCGATTGGTGAGCCGGGTACTCAGCTTACACTTCGTACTTTCCACGTTGGGGGTATTGCTTCGAACATTGCAGCCGAATCGAAAATTATACTCCGTTACGATGGACGTCTCGAATTCGATGAACTTCGTACTGTAGAAGCAGCCGACGAGTCGAGCAATGCTTATCAGGTAGTTGTTAGCCGTCTTGCCGAAATGCGTGTGATCGATACTCATACCGGAATTGCGCTTACTACTCAGAATATTCCTTACGGTTCGAAACTGTATGTGAAAAATGGCGATATGGCAACCAAAGGTCAGCTTGTCTGCGAATGGGATCCGTTTAATGCTGTAATTATTTCGGAAACTGAAGGTAAAATTGCTTTTGAGGATGTAGTTGAAAACGTAACGTTTAAAACTGAAACTGATGAGGCTACCGGATTGCGCGAGAAAATTATTATTGAGTCGAAAGATCGTAATAAAGTTCCAAGTGCTCACATTCTTGATGCTTCAGGTAATATTCTTCGTACTTATAACCTTCCGGTGGGAGCTCACCTTGTACTCGACAATGGCGATAAAATTCGTACAGGTCAGATGCTTGTGAAAATCCCACGTGCAGTTGGTAAAGCTGGTGATATTACCGGTGGTCTTCCACGTGTAACTGAATTGTTTGAAGCCCGTAACCCGTCGAATCCTGCTGTAGTGGCCGAAATCGATGGAGAGGTAAACTTCGGAAAAATCAAACGTGGTAACCGCGAGCTAAGTGTAACTTCGAAAACCGGTGAGGTTAAGAAATATATGATTCCGCTTTCGAAACAGATTCTGGTGCAGGAAAACGACTTTGTGCGTGCCGGTACTCCTCTGTCGGATGGCGCAACTACTCCAATTGATATTCTGATGATCAAGGGTCCGACTGCAGTACAGGATTATATCGTGAACGAAGTTCAGGATGTGTACCGTTTGCAGGGTGTGAAAATCAATGACAAGCACTTCGAAGTAATTGTACGTCAGATGATGCGTAAAGTTGAGATTCTTGAGCAGGGTGATACCCGTTTCCTTGAAAAACAAATTGTGGATAAACATGAGTTTATGGAAGAAAACGATCGTATCTGGGGTAAAAAAGTAATTCTCGATGCCGGCGATTCAGCAACACTGAAACCAGGTCAGATAATTACAGCCCGCAAACTGCGCGACGAAAACAGTGCACTTAAACGCCGCGACCTTCGTCCGGTTGTGACACGTGAAGCTGTTGCTGCCACTTCGAATCAGATTCTGCAGGGTATTACCCGTGCTGCATTGCAGACAACAAGCTTTATGTCGGCTGCCTCGTTCCAGGAAACTACAAAAGTACTGAACGATGCTGCAATCAACGGAAAAGTGGATCGTTTGGAAGGGCTTAAGGAAAATGTGATCTGTGGTCACCTGATTCCTGCCGGTACCGGACAGCGTGAAATTGATAAGTTGGTGGTTTATTCGCGTGACGAATATGATAAAAAAGTAGATGCACGACGCAATGTGATTGAAATGTCGGAAGGTGAATCGGAAGAATAATTATTCCGTATTAATATATAAAAAGGGTCAGCTTGCAAAGCTGACCTTTTTTTATCGGTGAAATTTGCAGGAAGTCAAGTGATCGTTTATCATACCCGAAGCCTGCATAAATGCATAGCAAATAGTCGAACCCACAAATTTGAAACCTTCTTTGCGTAATGCTTTGCTCATATTGTCCGATTCCGTTGTGGTGGCAGGAATTTCCCTGGTGTTTGCAATTTTATGGTCAATGGTTTTGTAGTTGGTGAATTGCCATATGTATTTGTCGAATGAGCAGTATTCCTTCTGAATTCTCAAGAATTGCCTGGCATTGATAATTGTAGCTTCAATTTTGAGTCTGTTTCTTACAATTCCTGCATCCTGCATTAGCGATTCAATTTTCTTTTGATCATACAGTGCGATTATTTCAGGATTGAAGTTGTCAAATGCTTTTCTGAAATTCTCTCTTTTGTATAAAATTGTTTTCCAGCTTAATCCCGCCTGGAATGCATCGAGTATTATGAATTCAAACAATTTCTGATCGTCGTGTAATGCAACTCCCCATTCCTCGTCATGGTATTTTTGCATTAAAGCATCATTACCCGGCCATTCGCAGTTGTAATTTACTGTTTCCATTTTCATTATTTTTGTACAAATATAATGTCATTTACTACAAATAAAAAACGGACAAATAATCTTTGTCCGTTTTTTCTAGTTCACAGTTCAGAACTGTGCTTTTTTGTTTTGCTGTTATCTATTAAAGTACGCCCTGAGCCATCATGGCTTTGGCAACTTTCATGAATCCTGCAATGTTAGCACCTTTTACATAATTTACATAACCATCCTTTTCAGTTCCGTATTTTACACACGACTCGTGAATGGCATACATAATATCTTTTAGTTTCTGATCAACTTCTTCGCGTGTCCAGCTGATCTTCATTGAGTTCTGAGTCATTTCGAGACCTGAAACTGATACGCCACCAGCGTTAGCTGCCTTGCCCGGTGCATACAGAATTTTGTTTTTCAGGAATACTTCCACAGCTTCGGGAGTCGATGGCATATTAGCGCCTTCTGATACAGCGAAACAACCATTTTTTATCAATGTCTCGGCATCATCTCCGTTAAGTTCATTTTGTGTAGCCGATGGAAGTGCAATTGTGCATACCTCATTCCATGGACGTCCACCCTCTACATACTTGCAACCATATTTATCAGCATATTCTTTGATACGTCCGCGATAAATATTTTTAAGTTCGAAAATATATTGTAGTTTTTCAGTGTCAATTCCCTCTGGATCGTAAATGTAACCACTGCTGTCCGACAAGGTAACTACCTTACCGCCCAATTCAAGCACCTTTTCGGCTGTATATGTAGCCACGTTACCTGAACCTGATATTGCAACAACCTGACCTTTCAAATCATTTATTCCTTTTGCTTTCAGCATATTCATCAAAAAGTAAATGTTTCCGTATCCTGTAGCTTCAGGGCGAATCAGTGAGCCACCGAATTCGATACCTTTACCAGTGAATGTTCCAGTGTTTTCGCGCGAGAGTTTACGATACATACCATACATATATGCCACCTCGCGGCCACCTACACCTATATCTCCGGCAGGAACATCCGTTTCAGGACCAATATGGCGCCACAGTTCGAGCATAAATGCCTGGCAGAAACGCATAATTTCAGCATTCGATTTTCCTTTTGGGTTAAAATCAGAACCACCTTTACCACCACCCATAGGTAATGTAGTCAGTGCGTTTTTGAATGTTTGTTCGAACGCGAGGAATTTCAAAATAGAAGGATTTACTGAAGCGTGGAATCGCATACCACCTTTGTATGGTCCGATAGCGTTGTTGTGCTGTACGCGATAAGCCATATTGGTGTTTACACGACCCTGATCGTCAACCCATGTGACGCGGAATGTAAAGATTCTTTCAGGGATGCAAAGTCTTTCGATAAGGTTCTGTTTGTCGAACTCCGGATGGTCGTTGTAAACCTCTTCAATTGACTCTAAAACTTCGTGTACTGCCTGATGGTACTCTGGTTCGTTCGGAAAACGTCTTTTCAGATTGTCTAAGACTTCTGCTACTTTCATAAATGTATATTTTTTAGTTTTATTGTTGCGGCTGCAAAGGTAGTAAAAACTATTGACTTTTTATTCTGTTTTATCAATCAAAAATATAAAAAAACCGTATTGTGGCATAAAATGTGACCAATTGAAATTAAAACGTGCTATAAAGTTGCACAATGTAATGTGGGCTTCTGTCCGGTGTGCAGTTTTTTAGCGCCCTTATCACTGTATTTGTTGTTAAAATATACATTTTTAATGTATGTGTATGCATAATTGGTCTTTTTTTGTATTTTTTATTGTGCGTTTTTTCTTTTTTGATATTGCCTTTACTTATGATTTGTTGTTATAAATATTCTATCTGTGTAAAAATGGATAAATCGGGCTTTGAATTGTTGTATTGTGTAAGTTGTAAGTTCTTCGAAATTGATTTTATAGTTGTGGATTTGGTTGATATTAAAATATGTTTATATTTGTCGCCATCATTTTATAATTGGATAAAAAAACGTATCCGATGTACATGTTTTAACAATAAAGTGAATATGATTTAAATTATGAGTGTGTGTGTGATGTCAATAGCCTTTCTAAACCTTTGATAAGCATATTCGTTATTTCTTTTTGATGTTTTTATTCTGATTTTAATTATTTATTCTCAATCTTTAGTGTTAATCTATTTTAAGTGTCAGGCTATATTTATAATGAATTTATTACACAAGACTGCCTCTGTTTTGATAGAAAAACATGTTGTTCAACATAAACAATATGTAAGTTGAAGCCCTTTTTTGGTGACATAAATATAATTATTTACTCTTTTTTGATTGAAAAATGAGTTTTATGGTTAAAAATATTCTGTGTTTTTCATATTCCCAAATATTTTTTCAACTTTCAGAGTTTTATTTGACTTAATTGTAAATCTATTGGTATTACTTTTTGAATCGATCTTAAGTCGTTGATAGACAAATGAATAAAAAAGTGTTTTTAGTGTTTAGATATGTGAAAATATGATTTAAAACTCGTTTTTTGAATCATTTGCCTACATATTGAAAGAAATTATATGTATATTTTTTCTTTTTAT
>JAGPIU010000074.1 GCA_018054805.1 Paludibacter sp.
TCGGTAAAAATGGCGGGATCGATACAAGCCCATGAGTGCGACGAATCGTAGCAATCCTTGTTGGTGAGCAGCGGTTTCCCGAGCGCATCCTTATAAGGTCCCTGCGGACGGTCGGCCACAGCCACACCAATGCCTGTCCAGTTGGTACTTATATACCAGTAATACTTTCCGTTTCGTTCAGCCACATGTCCGGCAAAAGCATCGCCACTTGTAGCCCATGTAAAGTCGGTGATTTTAAGTGGTACAGGATGCTCGGTGAAAGTTTTCATATCGGTTGTGGAAAAGGCCAACCAGTCTTTCATTTTATAATTCCGCTGATTGCCCGCAAAATCGTGTCCGATAAACATCCAAAGTGTATCACCTTTCACAATGGCAGCAGGGTCGGCAGTGAATTTATGTGTAATAATGGGATTACCCTTTGCTTCGAAACGATGCAGGTCGGCATCGCTTGTGGGTTGCAAAAGCGTTTCGGGCACACCACCCCAACGGGCCTGCAGGCGACGGGCTTCGTCGCGCGTAATGCTAATTACGCTTCCATGACGGGGAGCAAAGTTTTTAGTGAACGATTCGGGCCCGGCCGAGAACTTCTTCAAGTCGGTGGAGCGCTGAAATTCAAAGCGTTTGTCGCGATACAAATCGTACATCAGGAAATATTCGTCGGAATTATTGAGTTTAAACACGCTCGAACCTTCTACCGATACTCCTTTGGCCGCATAGGCATCCAGATATTCAAATTCCTCCTTCCACGGCCCCTGAAGCGACTTGCTCACTGCCTTGAGAATACCGTTTTTCACTTCTTTTCCATTGGCATCCTTTGTATTTCCCTTGAAGAAGAAATGATAAAGTCCATCCTTATAAATAATATCGCCATCGATAGCGCCGTATTTGGCACGGAACATCAGTTTGGGCTCTTTTTCGAAAGCGCTGAAATCCTTATTGGCATAAGCGCAATAAAAATCGAGTTTTTCGTCGTTGTGGAAACGTACAGTGAAGTAAACGAGGTATTTCTTCGCCTTCGGATCGAAAATAGTTTGCGGAGCCCACACCCATTTTACATTTTTGAACTTTTTGGGGTAAAGTTTTTCGAGATCGATAATGCTGTGTTTCCAGTCGAGCAGATTATCCGATTTCAGCATTACGATGCCCGGATTATTGTCCCAGCCATTGCGGTGTGTAAACATATCGGTAGCCACCATATAAAAGCTTTTACCATCCTCGCCACGCAGAATATGCGGATCGCGTACGCCACCTGTCTGCGAAATCAATTCCGAACGGAGTACGGGCTGATTCTGATTGAGTGCAAACCAGTTTACAGCATTTTCGCTCACTGCAAAGCGTATTTGTTCCTGTTCGCGGGCTTTTCCCGTTCCTTCGAAATATGCAAACAAATAACCGTCGAACTTTTCGGTATTTTTACTATTCTGTGCCGGCACATAACTGATAGCACTTAATAAAAGTGCCGCAATAAGCACAAACTGCTTTATGCTGTTCCTGAATTGAAAGATTGAATTAGATTTTGTGTTCATTGGAGCTTATATAAGTTAGATATTTATCGAATAATATTTTTTTAAACGCAAAGGACGCAAAGTTATTAAGACACAAATGGAACAATCCGGGAATCGGATGAAAAACTTCTAAGTTTTTCTCTCTGCCTTCTTTGCGATAATTGATTATATGACAATTGGCATATCAGAGCTTTGCGGTTATTTATAATTTTAAAAGAAATACACTACATGTATAATGGATTTTATCTTTTATTACTCTGAAAACAGCACCTCAACCACTGCCGGACAGTCAACGGAACGACCTGACACTGTGTCGGATTTATCACAAAAATAGTATTTAATTTGATAATCTGAGAGGACATATTTTTCTTAAAGGAGGATAAAACAGGTATATAGGTCACACAGAGAGGTCAAAACGCAAAAAACCGACATAAAAAAGTACTATATTCTATGATTTTTTTATACATTCGCAGACGTAAATCAACCACACACTGCATGACTTACTCATCGCAACATAAAGGCAACAGACTACACAAATCGGGCAAAGGTTTGTACGAGTGCTGGATGAATTAAACCTCTCCCCTTACCCTCTCCAAGGGAGAGGGAGACTGCAAGAATTTAGCGATTTGCTAAATTCGAAAATCTTATTTCAGTAACTTATACATTTAATTGATCAATCAATATTTTTCGCTGAAATTATCATATTGGCACATCATCACATTATCACATCAACACATCAACACATCATCTTGGGTATTATCTTCGACATAAAACGTTTTGCGGTTCACGACGGACCGGGCATACGAACCACAGTATTTCTGAAAGGTTGTCCGCTGCGTTGTGCGTGGTGCCATAATCCCGAAAGCATGAGCGCTGCCATCTGCGAAGTGCCCAAAACGGTGCGCATTGGCGATAAAACATTCTGCGAAAATGAAATGGTAGGGCGCGAAATAACGGTAGAGGAACTAATGCGTGAACTTGAAAAGGAAAAAATTTTCATGGATGAATCGGGCGGTGGAGTGACATTCTCAGGTGGTGAGCCTTTGATGCAGCCGGAGTTTCTGAACAAAGCCCTGAAAGCCTGTAAAAATGCCGGAATGCATACTGCAGTGGATACTTCGGGATATGCAAGGTGGGAGATTCTGGAAAAGACAGCAGGGCTGACGGATTTATTTTTGTATGATATAAAAATAATGAACGATAAGAAACATCAGGAATTTACTGGCGTATCCAACAAACTTATTCTCGAAAATCTGAGAAAGTTATCGGCCATGGGCAAACGAATTCAGGTGCGCATTCCCTGCGTACCGAATGTGACACTGACCGAAGAAAACATTGCACAAACAATTGATTTTCTGAGCTCTCTGACACAAAAAACGGAAGAAGTCAATCTGCTTCCGTATCATAATACTGCAGCGCACAAATACGAACGGTTTGGCATAAAAAATCAGTTCGAAGGCACAAAACCGGTATTGAAACAGGAACTTGAAGAGCTAAGAATGCAATTTGAAGAAGCTGGATTTAAAACAAGAATTGGAGGATAACTGCCCCCTAACCCCCTAAAGGGGGGATAAGCGCGCGCGTAATAGAGCTTTTTAAATAAATGAAATTATGGAAACAGAATCAACAAAATCACATCAAAAAACTAATTCAAATGCACGAACCCAAACTCCCCCTTTAGGGGGTCGGGGGGCATCTTTAAGAATTCAACAACTACGCGAACAAAGCCTCAGTGCCGTTAACCGAATTTCGGCCGAAAGAGCTTTGCTTATGACCGAATTTTATAAGAATCATGTAGCTTTCGGCGACAGCATTCCGGTGCAACGTGCCAAATCGCTCGAATATATCCTTTCCAACAAATTTATTTGTATCAACGACATGGAACTGATTGTGGGCGAACGCGGTCCGGCTCCCAAAGCCACACCTACTTACCCCGAAATCACTGTACACTCACTGCAGGATCTGGAAATTCTGAACAGCCGTGAAAAAGTATGGTTCCGTGTAGACGAGGAAACGAAAAAAGCTTTTGCCGACACCATTATTCCGTTCTGGACAGGCCGCTCGAACCGCGACCGCATGATGGAGGCCATGACCGAAGAGTGGAAAGATGCCTATGCAGCGGGTATTTTCACCGAATTTATGGAGCAGCGCGCGCCCGGACATACGGTGGCAGGCTACAAAATTTTTCAAAAAGGCATGCTCGACATTATGCAGGATGTTGACCAGAGCATGGCACAACTCAACTTTGTGAACGACCCGCAGGCTTACGACAAAAAAGAAGAGCTGAAAGCCATGAAAATTGCAGCCAATGCACTTATCATTTTCGCCAACCGACATGCTGACAAATTAGAGGAACTCGCAACAACAGAAAACGATGCACACCGAAAAGCAGAACTTATAAAAATGGCACAGGTTTGTCGTCGGGTACCTGCACATGCACCACAAACCTTTCATGAAGTGCTTCAGCATTACTGGTTTGTGCATTTGGGCGTGGTGACCGAACTGAACCCCTGGGATTCGTTTAATCCCGGCCGCCTCGATCAGCATTTAAACCCGTTTTACCAAAAGGAAATTGCCGAAGGAAAGCTGACAAAAGCAGATGCAGTAGAATTGCTTGAATCGTTCTGGGTGAAATTCAACAACCACCCTTCGCCCCCAAAAATCGGCGTGACAGCTCAGGAAAGCAGCACATACACCGACTTTTGTCTGATTAATCTGGGCGGTGTAAAGCCCGATGGAACGGATGCAGTCAACGAAATGTCGTACATTTTATTAGATGTGATTGAGGAAATGCGACTGCTGCAACCAAGTTCCATGGTGCAACTCAGCAAACTGAACCCCGACAGTTTTATCGACCGTGCAGTGAAAATTACCAAAACAGGCTTCGGACAGCCATCCATTTTCAATACCGACGCCATTATTCAGGAACTGCTCAATCAGGGAAAAGATATAGTAGATGCCCGCAATGGCGGTGCTTCGGGTTGCGTAGAAACAGGCGCTTTCGGCACCGAAAGTTATATCCTTTGCGGCTATTTCAATATGCCCAAAATTCTGGAACTTACCCTGCACAATGGTTTCGACACGCGCACACAGAAACAAATCGGTCTGAAAACAGGCGAAGCCGCTGATTTCAAAACCTTCGAACAGCTTTTAAACGCTTTTAAAGCACAGGTTGAACACTTTATCCGCATCAAAATAATTGGGAATAACACCATCGAAAAGATTTTCATGACGCATATTCCTACGCCTTTCCTTTCGCTTATTATCGACGATTGTGTAGCACGTGGCATGGATTATATTCAGGGCGGATCGCGTTACAACAGCAATTATATTCAGGGTGTGGGCATGGGCACCATGACTGATGCACTGACAGCACTCCGCAAACATGTGTTCGAAGATAAAAATATCAGTCTGCCTGATTTTGTAAAAGCTCTCGAAGCCAACTTCGAAGGACATGACGAACTGCTTTACAAGTTGCTTTACAAAACGCCCAAATACGGAAACGACGACGAATATGCCGATGAGCAATTGGTGAAAGTATTTGATATTTATTACGATGCAGTAAAAGGACATCGCAGTCCGCGCGGTGCTGAATATCGTATCAATCTGCTCCCCACTACCTGCCATGTGTATTTCGGCAGCGTAATGCATGCCAGTCCTGATGGACGGAAAGCGGGCCTGCCTGTTTCCGAAGGCATTTCGCCGGTGCAGGGCGCCGACAAAAACGGCCCGACATCGGTAGTAAAGTCAGCAGCCAAAATCGACCATTTACATACAGGTGGAACCTTGCTGAATCAGAAATTCAGCCCGAACTTTTTCGAGGATGACACGGCCATCCGCAAAGTTTCAGCATTAGTTCGCAGCTATTTCCGGATGAATGGTCATCATATTCAGTTCAACGTGGTGGATGCTGAGACACTTCGCGATGCACAAAAGCACCCCGAGAAATACCGCAACCTGATTGTGCGAGTAGCGGGTTACAGCGATTATTTCAACGATCTGGGGCTCGATTTGCAGAACGAAATTATTGAACGTACTGAGCACGATGAATTATAAGCAATCTACAATCCATTAATGAAATTAGGTCATAAATGTTATTATACAACATTTATGACCTATTTTTTTCACACACTCATATCACATCAAGCAACAAAATACTATAAACAAAAATCAGGTTTATAGAATATCCGGGGTTGGAACATACAATACATCTGGTGTTTAAAACAATTGTAACCATCCAACAGAAATCTCTCACAACTTCTACTCAAACCATGGCTTTTGCATTGCATATTGTTATAAAATCTCTATCTTTGTGAACATTTGTAGGTTAGCTGTTGTTTTTTCGTTACAAAAACATTCACAAACTATTAAGATGCTATAATGTTCAGAAGAATAATCATTGGAATTTTCATATTCATAATTCTCTTACCACTTATCATGTATTTGGCATGGGT